>JAFXEA010000065.1 GCA_017521065.1 Kiritimatiellia bacterium
AAAGAGGAACAGAATCGTCTTTCAGATCCTCAGTTCACTGCGGACACCCGTTCAATGCGTATCCGTCCAAAACGGATCTTTCCTGCACACCCTTCACGCACCAGCAGATAGTAATCATGATCTGACGCAAGCTTCTCGAATTCAAACACATACCGAAGCATCCCAGAATCGCCGAACGGCGTAGATACGCGCCCCGTGGCGTTCTTCAGCGGTTTGGGATTGCGCAGAACCAGCGTCCACGCCGGCAGATGCTCCTGAACCGTATGGATATCGGCGACAAAACGGAATTTCGCGCCCTTCGCCCCTTTCCACACGCCTTTCGGAAACACCAGCCGCGCATCGCGCCCGTCCATTTCGTAAAAATCACCGTTACGCGGCACGGGAACATTTCCGGCGAGCCCGAAGAGGAACGGGCAATCCTTCATCGGATCGGAGCTCTCCCACACCGCCGGCGCCGCTGCCGGCGCAGGAACGCCGTATTCCAAAGAAACGCATTTCCCTTCCTTACCGATGAAATTCACCGGCGAGACCCGGAAGCGGTATCTGCCGCCATCGCAGAAGTAGGCATCGGCAAATTCCATCTCATACTTTTCCGGACGTTCGGACTTGCGCTGCCACGCATCGCCGAAGAAATCGCGACGGGCATGCAACAGCCATTTGCCATTGGCCGCACGACGTTCAAGACGCACCCGGTACGCAAACGGACGCGGCTCACCGACCGCCGCCGGTACAGTGAGCAGCACACCGCCGGTTTTCAGCGGAGAGAGTTTAAGCGACGCATCCGTCGCGAACGCCGGCTTCGGCATATTTCGGTTACGCCGCTCCAAGGCATAGGGAGCCGTCGCCGGGTCGTGCGGCCACGGCACAACCCATGGATTTTCCGCATGGTACTCCTCGCTGTCGCGCACGTCAAACCTGCGAAAGACAATCCGAGACGCATACACGTCCACAATCAGCGCACCGTAGTTGTTTATACGCTGGACATTGCTTCCGACAATTCCGTCGCGCCCGTCACCCCAATTCTGCAGACATCCCGCGTTAACCGACGTGAACGCCCCCTGCCATATCGCGCGCTCGTCAGACAGCGAGCCGTGAGTATGCCCAGAGATATTGACCACCTGCGGATATCTGCTGAACATCTTCGTTTTTTCCGGATGTCCGCGTCCGGTGCGCGTCGTATTCGCTGGTGGAACATGGGCGAAAACAAAGACGGGCTTGCCGGGATTTGCCGCCGCAGCATCGGCGATCATCCGTTCGCAACGCGCCAGATCAAGCCCCTCCGTCATCGTCTGCGGCAGCACCACATACGGAAAGCCCTTGATCAAGCCTTGGGCATACGGACCATTGGATGCGCCGATAAGCCGCTGCATGTCGGCAAACGCCGCCGTGGCATGCCGCTGCCAATCCTTCCTAGAAGAGTTTTTGTATTTGAAGAAATCATGCGCGGCATAAACGAACAGTTCTTCCGGACGGTCGGAGACGGCAATTTTCGCATACACCTCATTAACCGTTTCGCGATATGCCTTATAGCCGGAAGGATAGTGATAGTCCGCAACATCACCGACGTTTACAATCATGTCGACGCCATGATTCCTGAAAAGCCTGCATGCCTGCTTCACCCGTCGGCACGATGCTTTCGTCTCGCCGACATGGGTATCGGTTAGCACACCCATGCGCAACAACGGCTTTTCTTCCGCAAACGCCGCCATCGCACCGACAAACGGTATTGATCCGACACAGCCAATAAACTGCCGTCTTCCTATCGCCATGCTACCGCTCCTTCACCTACCTTATGGCATAATCGAGCCGGTCATACCATCATTCATGGAACTGATTATACAGCGCCGTCGCCGTAGGCGGCGTATATTCGAACACTGTAAATCCATCAAATCCAGCGTCACGCACTGCCTGGACCTGCTCCGCAAGCATGGCTGGCTTGTCACCGCGCGGCTTCATCACGCTGTATCCGATTCCGGGATAGCACTTCACCCCTGCGGCGTTTTTCTGAGCTCTCTCGATGCAACGCCTGAAGAACGGAAGCGAAGTCTCATAACTCATGGGGCAAACAAAGTCAAGATACTTTTCACGGCACCAAAGCCCCCAATCCTGCGCCATGCTCACGCGGTCGTTTTCACCGCCGCGTTTCAGCACCGCCGCAGAGATTGTCACGTTGGGATATTCCCTGCGCACCTTTTCGGACACCTCCCGGACGACGGCTGTGATGTTGTCGCAGCGGAACTGCACATACTTCTTCTGCAGATCCGATATGCTCCGCGAATCGCCATCAAGGATTACACTCTTCGGCCAAGATGGGACCTTGCCGTATTTTTCTTCAAAGGCGTTCTTGCACACATTGCAATAGCACATATTCATCCACTGATATCGGATGAAATCAAAATGGATTCCGTCAACTCCTTTCGCCGCTAACTCCAACATGGCATCAACCTCTGTCCGGCGATTATCTGGATGTGACGGGCAAAGCCATCTTGTATCCTTACCGGCGGAATCTACAGCAAGCCGTCCCGCTTTGCGCATCTTCTCGACAAAACCTTTCACATGGCCATGCGATTTGCCGATATTCCAATTGACCTTCCAGACATGGCACTTGACGCCATATTTCCTGCAAGCCTTCAGGCACGCTTCAAGCTGATCGCCATGTTCCTTTACGTACGGCATAACAGGAAGCACATTGGATTCATAGTACGCACCGCCCGGACGGCACATATTTGGAATGACGTCGGTGAATCCGCTCTGTTTCAGCTTGCGGATCGTATAATCCCAGCTTGCCTTATCGGACATTCCCCAAGCGCGATGGCACCACGCAAGGCGACGCTCATTGGCGCGCGGCGGCAGTTTGGCGGCAATGCGCTTTGGAATGACAGGTGCGGGTTCGGCATGTACGGTGAAGTTCTCGAGCGAGCATTTCACCGAAAAGGCCTTGTCAACTGCTCGCCATATCGAAAACCTCAACCCCTCGAAACCCTTCCAATCGTCCAGCTTGCCGTTCGGCAATTCCTTCAGGTTCCAATCTTTGCGAGTAATGACTATTTGCTTCTTTTCGCCAGAAACAATATCCGGGGTGAACGAATAGGAAATCCAGTTTGACCCCTTTCTCGCATGAAGCGTAAAATGAAGGCACGGTTCGATATTGGAACACGTAAAATCAAATGTTACGTGACCAGTCTCTGGGATATCAAACTTATGATCCACATCCCATCTTGCGCGCTGCGGAACTCCACCGGCTGAAATATCCTTCGAGAAATGCCAGCTGTTCTTTTCGGCGGCAAACGACGCAACCGACAAAACCGCCGCACATGCAAAAGCCTTCAATTTCATGATCATCCCGCAATTTATTCATTTACTGTGCACATCAAGCGCGCGCCTACTTCATGACCAGTATTATTCTCATGAATGACAAAACGTGAACCGCATGTACTGTATGTTCTTCCATTTTCAATCGAGCCACCTTTACCAACATGGCATTTATAGTTATTACTGGTCAGTACTGCCGCATCGTCCCTGTTCACGCCCATTGGATCTATATAAACTTCACCATCAGCAAAATTGCAAGCTTTGACATCCGTATAGTCACGACATGATTCAAGCACATTGCCAAGCATATCATACAAACCAAAAGCATTGGGATACTTACGTCCTACCGGAACTGTCTGCACAGTTTCATATGCAGTTTGGATATTTTCTCCCGTCCATGCCAATTCGTGAATTGTAGCACCCATCCATGACGCGTCGTTATGGTAAAGTGAATTATTAAAGACACCGCCTCTTGCCGCAAATTCCCACTGCGCTTCGGTCGGTAGATCAAACGACAACTTTCCGTTCGTCTTAACTCTCAAAAGCCCACAAAAACTCTTCTCTTCTGGAGGCTCGTTTTTAGAATCCACACGTTTTGAAGCACTACGGAATTCAGACCACTTGACACCGGATGCCGGTTTATACAGATGGTCTGCATAATCAACACTATTAGAATACCACCTACCATAAAAGCCCATCACCTTTTTATATTGCGCCTGAGTAACAGGGAATACTCCAATGAAATAATCGCTCGTTAATTGCACAATGTGTTCTTTTGGATACATGCCAGTATTAGAAAGCCCTTCTGTCATACCCATTTTCCACGGTCCCCAAGAGGATGCCGGAATGTGACGAAGAACGAGGAAGTCGGTTTTGTAGATGGGATTATTGGTGACACCCGTCCAAATGAGGACATCCTGAAGGTCAGTCGAAAAGCCTTCCTTGATAGCCGAATAGCTCGTTTCGAAAGCGCCATACTTGCCACCATAGAAATCGGCACGGCGTACATCTGTGACAGCTCCGCTGTTCAGGTCGACAATCTTGTAGAGAACATCCGTCATGTTGGCGGCGGACGCCGTGGTGGAAAGGCGCACATTGAAGTTCATTACCGCAATATTGCTCTTTCCAAACGCCTTAACGGGATCGATTGAGAAGGAATAGTAGTTGTCATTTGCAATCCCGAAGAGATCTCCCTTCATGGAAGAGGCAAGCTTTGCGGAATCGAGGGGTCTGTCCCCATCGTAAGCCGTTACTGTGATGTCGACAGGTGACTCAACGCCGGTAATGCGGTATTCAACCTTCACATCCGTCGACCACGGCCATTGCTGACGGATGATGACCTTATCGATGGTTGCGGCATTGAGTGCCGAAAACATTGCGATTGCTGCTACAAATAGCGAATTCTTCATTGTTTTTACCTCTCTTAAATTTATCTGATGATTACAAAATGTCCAAGTCCATAAATGGCAAGAGACGACTCGTGCAAAACGCCGTTTGCCTGAAGCGAGACCGTCGCCGTATCGCCTGACGCCGCCGTGAGCGCATACCAGCCCTGCGCATTGGCGGCGGCATCTTCGACCTCGGTTCCGTTCACGGAAAGCGATGCTGTCCCGTACGGGATCGGCATGACCGCCCGTTTTTTGACAACGTTCCACTTCGCATCGCCCTTCGGAAGCAGAACTCGCGTGGATGCACCTTCTCCATTCGAATCGCTGTAGCCCTGCACAAGACCAAGCTTCGCCTTGCACACAGTCCCATCATTGAAGGCGAGCGTCAGGTCATATACGTTTTCAGCATAGAGGGAATCCGCCAGAGACAGCTCGATTTCAACATCACCGGAACTGGAGATCGGATATTCACAACGATATTTGCCTCCACCTCCGGTCACCGTCAGCTTCGCGGATGTAGCCAATACAGGCATATCGACGGGAACCTTAATCACGCGGTTCGTGGCGGTACGCCAAAACGAAGTCGCGTCAGCATTCAGGAACACTATCTCCCGGTTGCTCTCCACAGACGATGCATGCATGATGCAGGGCGAAACCACCGCAACTGCAAGAATCATCCCTGACACTGAATGGAATAAGCGTTTCATGGCATCCAATTATATCACTTACTCAATCTTCACATATGATATTTTCGATAATATTTATGTGATGGTTATGATAACATTATGATATACTTCTCGCATGAAGAAAGTTCTTGTCGCATACTCCGCAAACAATGTTGCCGCGCGCGAATTCATCATGGGCGTGTTCAAGTTCATAAACGAAGGACACGACTGGAATGTCCGAATGCTCGGCAATCCCTATGAGATCACACCTGAGATGGTGCGAAATGCGGTACTCGACGGTACGGACGGAATCCTGACAGGCTTCAACATGGTGACTGCCGGATACAAGGAACTGATCAAGTCTGACATTCCGCTTGTGCTGAACAACTTCCCATCCCAGCTGCCACCTCCTGACGTTCCCAACATATCCATACTGCATAACGACGAGATCGCCATTGGACGGAAAGCCGCCGCATTCCTGCGGATGAAAGGAAGCTTCCGCACTTTCGCCTATGTTCCGGACGAAACAAAATCATGGTGGTCAATATACCGGCAACGCGGATTCCGTCTTGAACTTGCCAAACACGGCATTCCCTGCAGGACATTCCGCGGAAACTGGTCTCAGATGGAGACTTGGCTGAAAACGCTCATCAAACCCGCCGCCATACTGGCGACGAACGATGTCACCGGTACGCGCATCCTTGAAGCCTGTCGCACGGCGGGTATAGACGTACCTGGACAGATCGCCGTTCTCGGAGTGGACAATGATGAGATCGTATGCAACGGCGTACGCCCTACGCTTTCCAGTCTGCACCCAAACCATATCGAACTCGCCAGACGCGCCGCCGAAGAACTCGACCGCTTGATGAACGGAAAAGGGAAGACCAATCCTCCGATATTCGTACCTCCGATAGGGATAATAGAACGGTCTTCCACCCAAAAGGTTCCCCCTGCCGGATTTCTAATAAAAGAAGCACTCTCCTACATTTCTGAACACGCAACTGAAGGAATTACCGCTTCCGATGTCGCCGAGCGCCTGAAGGTGTCGCACAGCCTATTGCGTCTCCGGTTCCGCACCATTCTGAAACGTTCTGTGCGCGACCAGATACTTGATGTGCGATTTGCCGCCGTCAACAACCTGCTCAAGACCACCCAATACAACCTTGAGCATATCGCGTCAAAGACAGGTTTCTCATCGGCGAACATGCTGTCCCACGCATACAAGACCCGTTTTGGCCGTTCACCTTCAGAAATCAGACTCCAGTAGCTTTAGCTCCGGCTGTATGACAATTCGTGAACTCTGGCTCTAGTCGAAACATTTTAACCTTGAAACACCGACTGACGCGATTACTCTAAATCACATTCCGGCAAGTTTTCCTTGAAGCACACATCCCAAATTTCCCTCCAAATAGAATTCTCATCTCCCCTGCTTTGCCCCTGAGTATTCTCTTTCGGCAATAGAGATGCGGCGGGAACGGGATCCGTAACGCCCGTTGCCTGACGGAAGAGGATGATCAAGAGCGAGGCAGGGGTGGCGAGAATTCAGTTCGGAATGAAATCTCGCGGGGTGATGGGGATGGGATGGAGATACAGGGTACAAAAGCGGCAAAGGAGATTCTGGAGGCGTGCGAGGGGACGGTTGTGTCGCTTGCGGCGCAGCTGGAGATCCGGATAAACCCAAACTACACGCCACCCATACGCATTGCAGTCGTGGGAGAGGTCACGATTCTTCCGGCGAAAGCCTTCACAATTCGGCGTAAAGATCACCAACACC
>JAFXEA010000066.1 GCA_017521065.1 Kiritimatiellia bacterium
GAAGTTCCGTCAGGCGACGGGCGTTGCGGATCCAGTTCCCGCCGCATCGCTGTTGCCGGAAGAGGATAATCAGGGGCGAAGCAGGGGTAATGAGAATTCAGTTCGGAATGAAATCTCGCGGGAGGATGGGATGGAGAAACAGGGTACAAAGGCGGCAAAGGAGATTCTAGAGGCATGCGAGGGGACGGTTGTGTCGCTTGCGGCGCAGCTGGAGATCCGGATAAACCCGAACTACACTTCTCCAACACGCATCTTAGAGAATACCTCATCAATTCGCTGTTCAAGGACATCTCAACATTCCACGTATCAGAGCATATCTCACTATTTAGTCGTTTAAGTGAACTGCTTCTTTCCGCATTTCTGGAAACCAGTCGCCAAAGGATGTGAACCTGTTGGATCAGGTGTCAATGGATATAAACCTGTCGCCAATGGATTGGAATCTGACACCAGCAGACATCTCCAGTAGTATCTCTTTCGTTGGATTTCCCCGAGATCTATATGTTACAGGCATCAAGATATGACCCTCTCATTGGATCTTCTGGGCATATCCACCTTAAACATCCTGAAATACGCTTCACCATCATGTAAAGCCAGGAAGCGAAATGCCATTCGGCATAAATCCGCTTAGTTCAATGACATTTCGAAATGCCGCCAAACATCAATGCACGCAAATATCTAAAGGAGCAACTATATTCAGCTGAAGATATTTGTCACCCCTCAACCGACATTAGAAAGAAACTTTAAGCCTCTCTCACGAATAATGAAGAGGAACCGAAAAATTATCCCTGATGAGCGCATATGGTGAGAAACGCATCCGCCTGGTATTTTCATCAGCGGAGAAAGAAGGGTCCATTTCCTCAAGATAGCCCAGCACACCTCCCGTCACAGAAAGAACATCAATTATGTCACGGGTAGAGCCTACCCGCTCCTTCATTTGTTTTACATGCCGTAAAGTATCATAGCATAAGCGGCATTACAAGCACACAATCTACACGACAGAACACAGCGCCTGATAATGAGAATTCTATTCGGAATATTCTCATCCTGTCATGAGAATACTGTTCGACACACAGCGGCAGTTTAAAGAAGGTCAGCCCACACCAAAACTCTTCCACCGACAGATGGAAGTTCTCTCAAAATTTGCAAACGGGAAATCAAGCAAGGAATGGCCATCCTGCTTGACGAGGGAAACGGTTTCACCCTATCTCAATCGCTTCGGCGAGCGCAAGCCAGTCTTCGTTGGTCAGCTGTTCGGCTCGGGCAGTTGACTCGATAAGCCCCTTGAACGTACTTCCAAGCTGCTTGCGTCGATGCTCGAACGCACGCTTCGTGAGCCACTTGAACTTCCTGCGGACATCCTCGCCGACATCGTCATTGCGGTGATGGCGGACAAGCTTCACCACAGTGGAGCCGATTTCAGGGCGCGGCCAGAAACAGCTCGCCGCCACCTTGCGGACGATTTGCACGTCATAGTCGAACTGCACACGCACACCGGCAAGACCGCGCGTCTTTGAGCCTTCCTTCGCGGCAAGGCGCTCAGCGACCTCGGTCTGGACGAGAACGACAATCGTTTCAGGAGCCTCGAACCTGCCTATGCGGTCGATCAGCTCTATAAGGATACGTGTTCCGGCCTGATACGGCAGGTTGGATACCATGAGAGAGAATCCGTCGCAGGATCCATCCTTGATGTAGTCGAGTGCATCACCCTTCATAACCGTGAGGTTCTCGGGATTGCCGAGAGACTCTTTAAGTCTATCCGCAAGCACAGGATCCTTCTCGATCGCCGTAACCTTGCAGCCGCGTTCAAGCAGACCCTCCGTCAGAACGCCCAATCCGGGACCGACCTCCAGCACCGATACCGGAGCGCCTGTATCACCACCATCTGGCAACAACGCCGCATCCAATATGGAGTCTAGCGCGTTCTTGTCGATGAGAAAGTTCTGACCAAGCACCTTGTTCGGATGGAATCCGTTCTTGATGCACCAATCCTTGACCTGCGATGGACTTGTGAGATTCATGGGCAATCTTTATTTTCTCGGTTCTGGGGCTGTCCCCTTGTTCTTGTTGCGCTGAGGGAACTTCGGTCTGAACGGATTGACCGCCCCACCGGCGTTTGCGGCGGTACGGGCCGTGGCATAGCCAAGAATCGCCTCCTTGCCCTCAAGTCCGTCCACACCGACAAGTTGCGTGAAGGAAGCATCGGAAACGCCCTCCTCGACCTTCACAAACTTCATTCCCGTGTCGCCGTCCTTGATCCATATTTTGCGTCCGCGCGGGATCTCGCCGCCCGCCGCGGCCTTCGCAGCGGCATAGTCGTCGTTGTTCGGACGGAACCTGAGCGCAGCAGACGAAACCGCGACCACCCCTTCCGCACGGGCCGTCTCGACGGAGATGTTCGCCGTCATGCCGGGGAAGAGCATCGCATTCGGATCGTCGTTCGCCGCCTCGATTATGATTGGGTAGGTGACGACGTTGTTCACCGTGGTGGATGCAAGACGCACCTGGCGCACAATTCCCTTGAAACGCTTGCGGTAGGCGTCAGCCGTGAACGTGACCGGCTGGCCTTCGCGGATTGCCCCGACATCGGCCTCGGGAACAGTCGCTTCCACCTGGATGCGGCTCAGGTCCTCTGCAATTGTGAGAAGCGGAACGGCATTCATTGAGGAAACGACCGTCTGCCCCTCATCGACGCTACGAAGGATGACCGTACCGTCCACCGGCGAGACGATCGTGCAGTAGTTGAGGTTCGCCCGCGCCTGGCTCACGCTCGCGTGGCTCTGCTCCACCTGCGCCCGCGCCTGCTTAAGCGCAGCGGCGGCGATGTCGCGCACTTCAAGGGCGGAATCGTAGTCGGCAACAGACGCAAGCTGTTTCTTAGAAAGCGACTCCTTGCGCACAAGGGTCTTCTCGGCAAGGACAAGCGCCGCCTCGCACTTCATCACGTTCGCCTCGTTAGCGTGCAGCTGGGCAAGTGCGCTCTTGTACTGGGCATCATACACCTGCGGGTCGATTAGCGCGACAACCTGGCCGTTCGTGACATGGGAGTTGAAGTCGACAAACAGCTTGATGATGCGTCCGTTGACCTGCGCACCGACCTCCACCTTCTTGATGGGGGCGACGGTGCCCGTGGCCTCAACAGTCTTCACGATATCCGTCTTCGCGATCGGAGCGAGCCTGAACTTCGGCCCCTCCTTCTTCGCAAACTGCTCGGTGCAACCCGCAAACACCGCAAGAGCGGCGGCAAATGCAATGTTTATGGAATGTTTAGCGATCATTATCTCTGCTCCTTCACGATCTGATGATGATATAGAGGTTCCGCTCCCGTGAGCCTGATTATCTTCGCCTCCGCAAGCTGTCCTTCATAGAACGCCTTGACACGCTTGCCAAGCGCAACGGCATAGTCGGAAACCGCCGTCGTATAGTCGATGCGCGACGCCTCGCCAAGCCTGTACTGTTCGTTCGCGACACGCAGGTTCTCACGAGCCTGACGCACGGATGTCCGCGCGGCGGCAAGCGACGCGACCGAATCGTCCCTGCCGGCTATCGCAACCGCCAGATCGCGAGAGAGCGCCCGTTCCGCAGACTCGACATCCATGCGGACGGAACGCATGCGCACGACCGCCGCGTCCACAGCCGTCGTCTTGCGCCAACCGAGGAAAAGCGACTGCGCCGCATTGAACGCCCAGCTCCAGTTCCATATAGGATCGGAGAAATCGAGCGAACTGGAAAGCTTCAGCTCGGGAAACAGGTCAGCGACCGCCCAGTCCACCTCGTTCATCGCGACGCGCAACATGGCGCGCTTAACCATCAACGCGGGGGAATTCGTGCGGGCGAACTCAAGCGCATCCACCGTGGTCATGCGAGAAAGTTCGAACTCCTTCATGGTGGCGTCAAGACCGTCAGACGCGACGGGAAGAACATCCAGTCGCGAAGCTCGATCAGCCGAAAGGCCAAGCGAACGGAGGAACTCAGCACCTGCCGTCACGGTGTCGTTGGAGGCGGATATACGGGCCTGTACAGCCTCGGAGAGATCGAGACGCGCCCTCAGGACGTCAAGAAGCTTCGCCTCGCCGTTCTCGAAACGGTTCGTCGCCTGTGAAAGGTGGTTCATGCACTCCCATTCGTTCGTGCGGGCGACGTCGAGAAGCGCATCATTCATGAGAAGCGTGAAATACGAAGTCGAAACC
>JAFXEA010000067.1 GCA_017521065.1 Kiritimatiellia bacterium
CTCACCAATCCGCACAGCTGGTGGTTCTTCTGGCCGATCGTGTGGAACTTCCTCGTTCTCGGCCTTGCCTTCACCGCGCTTCCCAAGGGACGCTCCATGGCCATCGCCACGTTCCTCGCGGAGCTTGGCGTATCCTTCTACGCATACATGCCTGTCGTTTCCGACCTGCGCAACCCGCCGATGAACTGGGGCTATCCGCGTACATGGGAAGGCTTCAAGCATGCCATCACACGCGGACAGTACGAGGCAATCAAGATGGGTGACGTGTTCTCGCTCCACTTCCTCAACGAACTTGGGTTCTACTTCAAGGATCTCCGTACCCAGTTCACGGCGGTGCTCATGGCGGTTGCCTTTGCCTCCTTCCCGCTCGGACACCTCTTCACCAAGAAGGAGCACCGCCGCACATGGTACAGCTGGCTCGCCGCAATCGGCAGCTGCTTCCTCGTGATGTCCGTGCTTCTCATTGCGCTTGCAAACACCAAGGGTGACGTGCAGGACGGCTTCATCCAGAAGGTCAAGTTCATCTCCTCGCACGGAATGTTCGCGCTGTGGATCGGATACGGACTAGTCTTCGGCGCGAAGTTCGCGGTAATGCTCTGGAACAGGGTGTTCGGCAAAACCGCCGCCGTGCATATCGATACGTCCGCCAAATCCGGCGGCATCGTTCCGAGATGGTTCATCCACCTTCTCTGCTTCCTGATGCTCTCCACTTCGCTCATCCCGATCTACGAAAACTACACGAACGACCGTCTTGTGTTCGAGCTCGGTTCGGCGGAGCAGAACGGCCACACCTTCGGTTGGCAGTTCGGCGCATGGCAGCTTGACGGCGCTGAGGAGATCCGCGATGAGCTCCTTGCCGATGAAGAGCCCCTTCCCAACCCGCTCTGGCCCGAATCCATGGAACCGCATTCGATCTTCTTCGGCGGCACTGATCCGGGGCGTTTCGTCCCAACGTACATGATCTACTCGGCCAATTTCCGCCCCGACGTGTACCTCATCACCCAGAACGCGCTTGCGGACGACACGTACATGAGCGTCGAACGAGATCTCTACGGCGACGAGATCTGGATTCCCTCAAAGGAGGATTCGGCGGAATCCTTCCAGATATACGTCGAAGAGGTGCAGAGTGGCAAGCGCAACGCCAATGCAGACCTCAAGATCGAGAACGGACGCGTCCAGGTGACGGGCGCACTCGGCGTGATGGAGATCAACGGAATCCTCACGAAGATGATGTTCGACCATGAGTGTCTGCGCCACGCGTTCTACGTGGAGGAATCGTATGTCATCCAGTGGATGTACCCGTACCTCTCGCCGCACGGTCTCATAATGAAGATAAACAAGGACCAGAACCCGATCACTCCGCAGATTCTCCAGAACGATGCCGATTTCTGGGACTGGTATGTGCGCCGTCTCCTGAAGGACAAGGCGTTCCGCCGCGACTTCCCGGCACAGAAGAGCTTCTCCAAGCTCCGTGCGGCAATCGCAGGACTCTACTCACACACGGGACGCTACCGCGAGGCCGAACAGGCGTTCCGCGAAGCGGTGCTTCTCTATCCTGCTTCCCCTGAGGCGAGCTTCCGCTACATTCAGGAGGTGCTGATGCCTCTGCGCAAGTGGAACACGGTTGAAGACATTCTTGACTACACCGACCGCGTCGACCCCAACAACACCCGCACCAAGGCAATGCGCGGATACATGGAGCGCGTGCGCAGCCTTACGGAGCAGATCGCGGCCCTTCAGGCAAAGGCGGCAAAGTCCGGTCTTTCCGCAACAGAGAACATCGTCCTTGCCGGTTGCTTCCTGCAGCTGGGCCAGACATCCCCTGCCCGCGGCTTCACCAAAAAGGCTCTGGAATCCAAGGACGCAAACTTCGAGTGCTTCTACCGCGGCTCTCAGATCTATACACAGTGCGGACTTCGCGGCGATGCTGCGCAGGCGGCGAAACGTGCGCTTGAGAAGCTTCCGCCGAACGCACCTCCGCACTTACGCAAGGATCTTGCGCTTACGCTAATCGAAGGCGGAATGGCGGCAGAGGCAAACGCACAGCTCAACGAATATCTGCGAGTACAGCCCAAGGACGCTGAAGCATGGCTTGCCGCCGCACTTGCCAAGGACGCACTGTCTCAGGTGCGAGAGGCTCAGCAGGCGATAATCCAGGCATACCAGAGCGACGCGAACCTCACGATGGACCGCATCCGCCAGAACGAAGCGCTTCAGCGCATCGCCGCTCCGCTGTTCAGAAGAAAGTAGGTCTCACGCTTTGCGCTCTGCTATTCTCTTGAAAAATTGCCTGCCGTAATTCATTAATCTGACCGTTCGGCTTTTGCAATTTCACCCATATCGCCATTTGCGATAACGAAAGCTCGTTGTACAAATCGTCATCCGCCTTATTAATGAATATAAGGTTTTTCACGGTGCGACCGTCTTGCGACGGGCGACAGGGTCAGCCCCAACAGGATAGTCCAAAAGAATGGTTGAATTTCTCAATTGACATTTGCAAGAAGCATGATACACTACTTTCCCATTGACACTTATAAGGAGATTGCAATGTCAGAAAAGACTTCCAAAATCAAACGCAGAGATTTCGCGAAGCTCGCAGGGGCTGCGGCACTTGCCGGTCCTTCGCTCAACGTGCTTGGTGCGAACGAGCGTGTGCGCGTTGCATGCGTAGGCTATTCCGACCGTTTCCGCGGATCACTCCTGCCTTGCTTCATGCACCACAACAAGGAGCTCAACTTCGATCTGGTCGCCGTTGCCGACCTCTGGAAGAAGCGCCTGTACGAGAACGCAAAGCCCGATATCGAGAAAAAGATCGGTCACAAGATTGATACCTACACGAGCGACATCGACCTTTATGAGAACGCCAAGGACATCGACGCGGTGATCATCTCCACGGCGGACTTCCAGCACGCCCAGCATGCGACCCACGCCGTCAACGCAGGCAAGGATGCGTACTGCGAAAAGCCGATGGCCGAGGATATGTACTCCGCCAACATGCTTCTTGATGCAGTAAACGCAAAGCGCAATGCAGGCTTTGCACCTGGCGCAGTTCTCCAGATCGGCTCCCAGCGCCGTTCCGGTCCTGCCTACCACGCAGCAAACGACTACATCCGCAGCGGCAAGTTCGGCAACATCTCGTACATCGATCTTTGCTGGAACGTCAACCAGAGCCGCCGCTGGCGCCGTCCCGAGAAGCTTGTCGCCTCTCTCAAGAAGGAGGATATCGACTGGAACATGTGGCTTCTCGACCGCGATCCCGAGGCTTACCAGTTCGATCCGCGCAAGTATCTCGAGTTCCGTCTCTTCTGGCCGTTCTCCTCTGGCATCCCTGGTCAGTGGATGTGCC
>JAFXEA010000068.1 GCA_017521065.1 Kiritimatiellia bacterium
CACGGACGAGTTCCCGAAAGTCGAGCAGGGATTGGAGAAGCTTCACCTTAACGACTCCGCGTTCACGTTCCATCACGAGTCGTCCTTGGCCCTTGGCTTTGGTTTCCGCTGCGGATTCCTCGGTCTTCTCCATATGGAGATCGTGCAGGAGCGTCTGCGTCGCGAGTTCAATCTCGATATCATCTCCACGAGTCCGGGTGTCGTCTACAAGCTGAAGCTCCGGGACGGAACCATCAAGGATCTGGACAACCCTCTGCAGATGCCGGATCCGACGATGTTCGAGACAATCTCCGAGCCGATCCTCAAGGCCCGCATCATAACGCCTTCGGAATCGATAGGTGACGTGATGCGCATCGTGATGGACCGGCGCGGAATGGTGGAAGGTACGGAGACGATGGACGCGAAGCGCGTGATGCTCCATACGATGCTGCCCCTGAACGAGATACTCATCGATTTCCACGACACGCTCAAGAGCGTGTCCCACGGATATGCTTCTATGGACTACGAACCTGCCGGGTATCAGGAGTCTGACATCGTAAAGATGGACATTCTTCTCAACGGCGAGACTGTCGATGCGTTCGCTACGATGGTTCACCGCACCAAGGCCCGTACGCGTGGAATCCAGATGTGCAAGGCACTAGCCGACACGATCCCTCCGCACCAGTTCAAGATCCCTGTGCAGGCTGCAATCGGCAAGGAGATCATAGCGCGTGAGGATATCCGTCCGTTCCGCAAAGACGTTCTCGCCAAGCTCTACGGCGGCGACGTTACGCGCAATATGAAGGTACTCGAAAAGCAGAAGCGCGGCAAGGCCCGTATGAAGGAGTTCGGCCATGTGAACGTACCTCAGAGTGCGTTCATCGCCGTGCTCAAGGGTACGATCAAGGAGTCGTAATGGCTTCCGCACCGGTCGCAGCAGAGCCAAAGTCGCTCCGCAAGGGCGTACTCTGCATCCTTCTGAGCGCATTCGGTTTCGCGTTGATGGCGATGTTCGTGCGCCTTGCTGACGAATGCGGTGCGAGACAGATCCCCGCCGTGCAGAAGGCTCTTTTCCGCAACCTTGTCGCGGCTGTCATAGCAGGATGGGCGTTTTTCCGGCGACCGTCGTCGGTTCGCTGTGGGGCATCCCTTCCTATGGATCTTAAAACATGGAGTGATCTCATGCTCCGGTGTGGATTTGGGGCCATAGGGATATTCGCAAACTTCTATGCGCTCACCCATATCCCGGTCGGCAATGCGATGGCCCTTAACAGAACCGCACCGTTCTTCACGCTCCTGATGAGCTGGATCATTCTTGGGCAACGCATGATCTTGCGCCAGACTCTGTGCGTGGCAGGTGCCTTTGTCGGCGCGATGTTTGTGATAAAGCCGGGGTTGGGGACACTGTCCGGACATGCGCTGATCGGTCTTTTCAGTGGATTTGGCGCCGGGGCTGCGTATACGTTCCTTCATAAGCTTGGCAGGAAGGGTATCGACGGGGCGTTCATAATCTTCTTCTTTTCGGCGTTCTCCTGCATTGCCTGTGTGCCGTTCCTTGTCTGTGGATTCGTGCCGATGTCCTGTCTGCAGGTGGTAGTGCTCCTTGCCGCCGGGGCAAGCGCGGCTCTTGGACAGTTCGGGATAACGTGGGGATACAGGTTCGCGGAACCGCGTCAGGTCGCCGTCTACGACTACTCAGGCATAATTTTCGCGGCCATGTTGGGGTTTGTTGCGTTCGGACAGATCCCAGATATTCTCAGTCTGATAGGCTTCGCCGTGATCATCATCATGGGACTTGCACTTCATTTTCGCCAGTCCGGAACGAAATGAATTTTAAAAAAGGGGGTTGAAGTCGTAACCGCGTTATGGTATAATGCGCGGCGTTTTACCCTTAGTGGCGAGAGTAGCTCAATTGGTAGAGCATCAGATTGTGATTCTGAGGGTTGCGGGATCGTACCCCGTCTCTTGCCCCAAATTAACTGGCGTCTATGAATGGACGCCGTTTTTTGTATAACGAAAGGAGCAGTCATGAACTTGTCTCGTAGAGGATTCATCGGTGGAATCGCGGCGGCATCCGCACCGTTTTTTGTTGGAGGGTGCAAATCCGGCAGTTTGCCTCCACGTCGCATATCGCCAAATGCAAAGGTCAATGTGGCCATTATCGGCTGCGGTCTGATCGCCAAGAGCACGAACGTGCCAGGGTTTCTCAAGGATCCGCGCTGCCGTGTAACGATTGCGTGCGACATGGTCAAGATGGCTCCCAACTATTTCTATGGGACGCGCGGCGGAAATTTCGGAGCAGAAGGCTTGACAAACAAGGATGGCTCCGTCCGGCGTGATGTGTGCGGCTCCACTGTCATCAAGAACATGGTGGACAAGTTCTATGGCGACAAGGCCTGCCGCGAGGTGTTCGACTGGCGTGAGGTAATCGCAGACCCTACGGTCGATGCTGTCTGCATCTGCACGCCCGACCATTGGCATGCGCTCATAGCGATTGCGGCGATGAAGGCCGGAAAGCACGTGTTCTGTCAAAAGCCGATGTCTCTTGGCATCGAACAGGGCAAGGAGATGGTGCGTGTCGCGAAAGAGACGGGCGTTACGTTCCAGGTCGGCAACCAGGGGCGTAGCGATCCGAGGTTCCGTCTCTCCGAAGAGATAGTTCTCAACGGATATGCCGGCGCCATCAAGGGAGCTACGGTGTGCATCCCTGGCGGCGACCACTGGACGGGACATGGTCATTCCCCCGAACCGGCTCCGCTTCCGGAATACTTCTCCAAGGAGGCATGGGAGCTGTGGCAGGGACCAGCCGAGCATTTCGAGGACAACGCCTATATTCCGAGCATCCACCGTCCCACCTGCTGGCGCTTCAACTCGCGTTACGGCGGTGGCATGATCCCCGACTTCGGCGCACATGAGTTCGACCAGCTGCAGCGAGGTCTCGGAACAGATCTTACGGGACCTGTCGCGGTCGAAAACATGAAGACCGATCTCCGCAAGGATAATGATGTTTTCTCCTGGGCGGGCAAGTTCTCGTTCGATTTCGTCTATGCTAACGGCATCCGCGTCCATGTGCGCACGATAGACAAGGCGGCGGGTTTCCCGCGCCAGACAATCTTCCACTGCGAGAAGGGCGATGTCGGATCGCGCGAGTTCAAGGGTGTTCTTCCAGCGGAGCTCAAGAACTTCAAGGAATCCGACCTTACGGCGAAGGACAAGCATCTGTATGCGCCGAAGAATGGTCACGATGCATCAATCTTCCATGAGGCAGACTTTATCGACGGCATCATCGAACAGCGTCAGTGCTGTTCGCCCTGCGAGGTCGGTCACCGTACAATCTCGATGGCGCACATCGCGAACATCTGCGAACAGCTCCGCGTGTCCCGTCTGGACTGGGATCCTGTCGCCGAGAAGTTCACCGGTGCGAACGCCGATGCCGCAAACAGGCTCTGCGTCACGCCGTACTTCAACGGCTGGCGGATCTGAGGCGGTTGAAACGTGTTCTTCATTGTGGTAGAATTTCGTAAAATTCAAAGAGACACGGAAAGCGAAGCTTCCGGAACATTCAAGGAGGATTGGCAATGGCCAAGGTGAAATATGTTGTTATCGGATTCGGCGGAATCGCCGAGAACCGCGTCGCCAAGGAAGGCTACGCGTGCGACAGGAACCGTTTCAAGCCGCTGAAGACGGCGCAGCTTGTCGGTGCTATGGACATGAACCCGGCCCGCAAAGCCGCAGCGGAGGCTCTTGGCCTCAAGTGGTCCGGTTCGCTTGACGAGGTCCTCGCAGACAAGTCGGTGGACGGAGTGTACATCGCCTCCAACAACGCCTCCCACGCCGCGCTCGCATGCGCCGCGCTCAAGGCCGGCAAGCATGTGATTGTCGAGAAGCCCATCGCCACGTCCATCGCCGATGCGAAGAAGATGGAGGCTCTCGCCAAGAAGAAGGGTCTGTCCCTCAGTGTCGACCACATGATGGTCAACAATGCATGGAACATCGCCGCGGCAAAGGCTACGCAGGGCGGCAAGCTTGGCAAGGTGAACGATGGCTGCTTCCACATGGAGTTCGCGTACGGCTACGATCCAGCCGAGGCCGCGACCTGGCGCTGCAGCAACGTTGCCGAGATGGGCGGTCCGATCGGCGACGTGGCGAGCCACTGCTTCTACGTCGCGGAGTTCATCTTCGGCAAGAAGATCAAGAAGGTCGCCGCGGTCTATTATCCGAAGGTGATGAAGATCAAGTCCGAGGATGGCGCGTACATCAAGTTCTTCTTTGAGGACGGAACGCAGGGCAGCGTGAATGCAGCATTCTCCGAAATGCGTGGCGGCCTTGCAGGTACGCTTACGAACCTTGGCTATGAGATCTATGGCGACAAGGCCGCTCTCCGCGGCTACGGCACAATGTTCCAGCTCTCCGGATATGAGGATGAGCCCATCCGCATCCGTCTTGAGCTTGACGACGGCAAGAAGACCACCGAGGTCAAGCCTGCCAAGATACAGAACATCTATCAGGCAATCATCGAGGATCACGCCAAGAGCGTTGTGGCGAAGAAGCGTCTTTCTGCCGCCGACGCCATCCACAACCTCGCGCTCTGCGCGGCAGCCCACAAGAGCGCGCAGAACGGCGGCAAGATTGTCGCTGTTGCCGATTGACCGGTTCTGGTTGATCGAAACAGAAACGGCGACGTTTAGATAGTCGCCATTACACAGGTGCGTCTGTCGGACAATCAGTGAAGGATTGTTTCGGCAAGACGCACCTGTTTGCGTTTTGTCGCCGCAGCGATTCTCTCCAGCGGTACGTCGTGTCCGAGATCGATCACCTTGAAGCCGTAGTTCTCAAGAAGGGCACGGCAGATGTTCTTGCCGATGTCGTGGATGTCCCCCTTGACCGTCGCAAGTATGATCTTCCCCCTTGTCGGCGACTGCGTCGGACGGAAAAGCGGAACGCACGGAGTCGAACGCCGAGCCTGCAGCATCCGCCGACGAATGCGGCGCCGGCCTTTACGAGTTCGAGAACATCCTTTGCGAAATCATCGGGTCCGACGGTGAAGACGGTTCGTCCATTCTCCGATTTCGGAAGACCTGCATTCGGTTTGACAGCGATCGGAATGGATGTCATCCGGACAAGCCGCTGCACATACGGCAGCATGAGGTCTGGACCGAAGCCGCAATTGAGTCCCATCGCATCGACGCGCAGACCTTCAAGAAGGGTTGCGACACATTCGACATCGGCACCGGTCAGGAGACGTCCATCTTTTCCGAGCGCAACGGTCGCAATTACAGGAAGGGAAGCGTTTTCCTTTGCCGCCAACACTGCTGCTTTCAGTTCATATGTGTCGCCCATCGTTTCGATGGCCACAAGATTGGCTCCCGCTTTCGCTCCTATTGTGATCTACTCTGCAAACGTGTCGTAGGCGGCATCGAATTCGAAATCTCCGGATGGCTTGAGAAGACGTCCGGACGGGCCAACATCAAGTGCGACAAGACGGTTGCCTCCGATGGATTTTGCGGCGGATTTTGCGATTGATATTGCCGATGTTATGACATCGTCCAGCTTGTATTCACCATGGTACTTGGCGCGGTTCGCTCCAAAAGTGTTGACATATATTATGTCGTCAGGTCTGGTTATGTTTCAGTCCTCGGGCGTTTCGCCCGGTTCAAGCCCTTTAACCTGAAGCTGTGTACCCATTCCTCCATCAAGGAACAGTATGCGATCTTCCGCAAATGCGGAGCCGGTTATGTCATTTGTTGCCATGGCGCATGATTATACCATACGCGCCAAGCATCTGATCGTCGCACTTATATATCCTCGGCGCCTTTTCTTGTCTCCGTCTTTAAAAACTTGTGCGCATATGTTAAATTAAATTTGCGATTTTGTAGTAAAATTGTATGCCGTGAACATCATGGCCGATGAAACGAAATACAAGGTTGTCGCAAAATCGCTTGAGAACGACATTCGCGCCGGCAAGTATGCCGGACGCTCGTTGCCAAGCGAAGCGCAGCTTGTACGGCAGTTCGGGGTTGGGCGCAAGACCGTGCAGCGGGCCATTCTTGAGCTTCAGTACCAGGGGCTTGTGGTGCGTAGACAAGGTAAAGGCACGTTTCTCTCCAATCTCGGGAAGAGGACAACAGGCTTGCTGGGGCTTCTTATCCCGGATGCGTCTTCTGCGACGATATTCCAGTC
>JAFXEA010000069.1 GCA_017521065.1 Kiritimatiellia bacterium
GTGATAAATAGGGACAACTGGCGCGAGCATCTTGATGTTTCCGGCGGGCATCCCGACACCGTCAAGCTCCTGCTTGATACGCCTGATACGCCGATTCTGCTCGTCTCCGCCCATCACGGCGTGTGGGAGGCCGCTACGAATCTCCTTTCGTTCGCGCGTCCCATGATCGCCATCGCCCGTGTGATGAACAACAAGTTCGTCGCAGGGTGGATGAAGAATCACCATTTCCGCGGACCTGTCACAGTGATCGACAAGAACCACGGTTTCACGCCTGCGATAATGAAGCAGTGGTTCAGCGAAAAGGCGGCGATGACGATCCTTATGGATCAGCATACGGCAAAGGGGATGCCTCTAACGTTCCTTGGCCGTCCGGCGAAGACGTTCACGACGGCGACGCGGCTAGCCATGCGCACTGGTCTGCCGATCGTCGCGGGATCTTTTGTGCGAATCGCGCCGTTCAGGTACCGGCTTGTCGGCGGCACACCGCTTGTCTATTCAGACGAATTGGGCAAGGAGGGGTTCACCCAGCTTTTGAACGATCGCCTCGGAGAGGCCATCAGACAATACCCTGAACAATATCTATGGAGCCATCGCCGCTGGCGGTAGTCCCCAAAGAAAGGAAATTATGATAAACATCATGCTTGCGGCAATACAGTTCGTTACGGTTGATCCCGGACATTTCCACGCGGCGCTCGTGCAGAACCGCACATACGAAGGGGTCTCTCCCGATGTGCTCGTCTATGCCCCGGAGGGGAATGAACTCAAGAGCCATCTTTCCCTGATCGATCAGTTCAACACGCGTGCGGCGAATCCTACGGCATGGAAAGAAACCGTGTACACGGGTACCGACTTCCTTGATAGATTCACGGCTGACGCGGCAAAGCGTCCCGCTGCGGAGAATGCCCAGAAGATCGTGGTTCTTGCCGGACGCAACAACGTAAAGCCGGACTACTACCTCGCCGGCGTCGAAGCCGGGCTTAACGTCCTTTCCGACAAGCCGATGGCGATCACCTCCGCAGATTACATGAAGCTCTGCGATGCCGCCGCGATTGCGAAGGAGAAGGGGCTTTTCTTTGGCGACATCATGACCGAGCGCAACGAGATCACCACGATTCTCCAGCGTGAGCTTTCCCGCTCTGCGGGCGTGTACGGCGTTCAGGATCCCGGAACTCCTGATGATCCGGCGGTCACCAAGGTCTCTGTGCATCATTTCTGCAAGCTCGTGAACGGAAAGCCGCTGCGCCGTCCCGGCTGGTACTACGATACCAAGCAGCAGGGTGAGGCTATCGTGGACGTTACGACCCATCTCGTTGACCTCGTCCAGTGGGAACTCTTCCCAGAACAGACGCTCAAGCGTTCCGACGTAAAAATTCTCAATGCCCGCACCTGGAACACTCCCATAACGGCGGCAGACTACGAGAAGTCGACCGGGCTCAAGGAGTGGCCGAAGTTCCTCAAGAACGATGTCGACAAGGACAATGTCCTTCAGTGCAAGGCGAATGGCGAATTCACCTATACTTTGCGCGGTGTTCACGCCAAGGTTTCGGTTGAATGGCACTTCATGCCGCCTGCCGGAACCGGCGATACGCACTACTCCCTCATGCGTGGCTCCAACGCCGAGCTCGTGATCCGTCAGGGGCCGGCACAGGGCTTCAAGCCTGTTCTCTATGTCAAGCTCCGTCAGGGGGCGGATATTGCCAAGACTGAGACCGCTCTCAATGCCGCTCTTGCCAAGATCGGCGAAAAGTATCCCGGTGTGAAGGCTGTCCCTGCGAACGGTGAAGAGGACGGGGCCACCTGGAAGATCGATGTTCCCAAGAAGTATGACATCGGTCACGAGGCGCATTTCTCGCAGGTGATGCAGCAGTTCCTCGAGTGGATGAAGTCCGGCAAGATGCCCGAAATGGAACGCCGCAACCTCCTCGTGAAGTATTACACGCTCACGGAGGCATGGAAAAAGAGCCGTTAAGTCGGCTCAACTGCTTGCTTTTTCACCTATTTTTTGGTATATTACCGCACTTCAAAAAAGTTTTTTAGACACGGAAAGTAAAATGAAGCGAAATAACGACGAGTTGATGATCTTCTCGGGAACGGCGAACATGCCGCTCGCCAAGAAGGTGGCAAAGTATCTCAAACGCCCCCTCAACAAGATCGATATCAAGCATTTCCCCGATGGTGAGACGTTCTGCCAGGTGCAGGAAGGCGTCCGTGGTCGCGATGTCTTTGTGATTCAGTCAGGTTCTCCTGCGCCGAACGAGGCGTATATGGAGCTTTTTGTGATCATGGATGCACTGAAGCGCGGTAGCGCCAAGCGCATTACGGCCGTTGTCCCGTACTACGGCTATGCACGTCAGGACCGCAAGGATCAGCCGCGCGTTCCGATTACAGCGCGTCTTGTGGCGAATCTTCTTGAGGCTGCCGGTGCGGATCGTGTTCTCACGATGGATCTCCATGCCAACCAGATCCAGGGCTTTTTTGACGTTCCGCTCGACCATCTGCACGCAGAGCCGGTGATTCTCAAGTACATCCGCTCCTGCAAGTTCAAGAAGCCTATTGTGGTGGCGCCGGATACCGGCGGCGCGAAGACTGCGTACGGCTACAGCCGCAAGCTTGGCACGGATCTTGCGATCGTTGCCAAGCAGCGCACGGGCGACAGCGATGTGGACGCATTTTCCGTTGTCGGCGACGTGAAGGGTTGCGACGTTATCATGATTGACGACATGACGGCTACTGGCGGCACCTTGAGCGCGGCGGCAAAGCTTCTCAAGGAGCAAGGCGCCAAGAGCGTTCATGCGTACGTGTCGCACTTCCCGCTTACTCCGCGTGGAATCGAGCGCCTACAGAAGGAGGCGCACATCGATGAGCTGGTTGTTACCGACTCGATTGCGATTCGCGAAGATTTTGATGTTAAGAACCTGCCGTTCAAGTTCACTGTGCTTTCGGTGGCGAACCTCATTGGCGAGGCTATCAAGCGCATCCACAAGGATGAGAGCGTGAACTCCCTCTTCGGGGATGCGGGTGGCAGATAAAGGATTTCCCGCCTGGGGTAGCGCGTGTGCGCGAGAGAGGGCGGAGATAAAAGAAAGAAAGAAGAAACATGGATCAGGTAAAGATCAAGGCGGAGGTTCGTACCGAACAGGGTACGGGAGCCGTCCGCCGTCTGCGCCGTCAGGGGCTCGTCCCCGGATCGGTGATGAAGATGGACAAGAGCGGGGTTGAACTCATCAAGTTCTCCAAGCACGAGTTCATGATGGCAATGCGCGGTCGCACGAGCAAGCAGCTCCTCGTGACACTTGAGATGCCCAACGGCGATATGCCGGCTCTCATGCGCGAAGTTCAGAACGACGTGATTGCGGGTACTCCGATTCACGCCGATTTCAGCGAAGTTTCGCTTACGCAGAAGGTGCGCGTGGTTGTGCCCATGTACCTCAAGGGCGAACCCAAGGGCGTTAAGATCGGCGGCGGCATTCTCGCGCAGGTTCTTCGCTCTGTGGAAGTCGAGTGCCTTCCTACCGACATTGTCGAGAAGTTCGACGTCGACGTTACAGATCTCGATCTTGAGCAGACGCTTTTCGTGCGCGACCTCAAGCTCGGCGACAAGTTCACCACCGTTACGCGCGGCGAGCTCGCTGTTGCGGTGATCAAGGCCCCGGATGACGACGGTACCGCCAAGGGTGGCGACAAGTCCGCTGAGTCCGACAAGAAGAAGAAGTAAGGAGAATCTTGATCATGAAGAAGTATGATGGTCTTTACATCTTCGCCGGAAACGCGAAGGATGACGTTCTCGAAAGCAATTTCGCGAAGGCTACCGCTGAGATCGAGCGTTTCGGCGGCAAGATCGAGTCCCAGGACATCCTCGGCAAGCGTACGTTTGCCCGTCCGATGCACAAGCGTGAGAACGGCGTGTACGCTCTCGTCCGCTTTGAGCTGGATCCGTCCAAGGTTAAGGAGCTCGTCAACCGCTACCGTCTCGTGGAAGAGGTCTTCCGCGTGCAGATTCTCGCGGTCGACGACCGTCGTGAGGCAGTGCTTGCCGCTCAGCGCGAAGCTGCGGCGAAACGTGCCGAGTACAAGGCGAACAAGGAGGCCGAGGCGGCAGCCTCTGCTGAGTAAGTAAGGATAGGGAGCGCAATATGCCTTCTTTCAACAGAGTTATCGTGATGGGCAATCTGACGCGCGATCCGGACGTCAGGGAGGTCGGTATGAACGCCGTCAAGGTGTGCCGCTTCTCCGTGGCTATGAACGAGCGCAGGAAGGACCGCAACGGAAACATCATTGACATCCCGACGTTTGTCGATGTTGATGCGTGGGACAAGCTTGGAGAGCTTTGCGGTCAGTATCTCAAGAAGGGTCGTTCGGTTCTTGTTGAGGGGCGTCTCCAGTCCGATTCTTGGGAAAAGGATGGGCAGAAGCACCAGAAGCTGAAAATCCGCGCCGCGACCGTGAAGTTCATGCCGCAGCCTGCGCCGAACCAGAGCCGCCTTACGGGCGAGATGGTTCGTCCGGATCCGGATGGCGGTTACGATGACGATGATCAGTTCTGATCCCCCAAAACATTTTATAAGGAATTAAGACAATGGCTTACCAGAAAAGAGAGCGTACCGACCGCGAAGAGTTCGCGCGTCGCCGTCCGGCGATCCCCGCCAATGACAAGATCGACCTGAACGATGTCGAAGTTCTCAAGAACTACGTCACCGAATACGGCAAGATCATTCCCGCCCGCGTCACGGGCGTCACCTCGATGCAGCAGCGCCAGATTAAGAAGGGCGTCCGCCGCGCACGCAACATGGGCCTCATGGCCTAATCAGGGAGGATACACATCATGCAGACAGAAGTTATGCTTATGGCCGATGTGAAGTTCCTCGGCAAGGCCGGCGAGATCGTCAAGGTCGCCCCTGGCTATGCGCGCAACATGCTCCTTCCGCAGGGTCTTGCGGCTCCTGTGACGGAGGCTTCCCGTCGCCGTCTCGCCAAGCTCGAGGCGCAACGCGCCGCCGAGCGCGCCGCCCGCAAGGCTGAGGCAGAGCAGCTCGCCACGAAGCTGACGGGTCTTTCCGTCACGGTTTCCGCTCAGGTCAAGGAGGACGGCAAGTCCCTCTACGGCAGCGTGAAGGCGTCCGATCTCCTCGCGGCGATCGAAGCCGACCGCGGCATCAAGATCGAGCGCAGCCAGCTCAACCTTCCCGATCAGCTCAAGGAAGTCGGTCAGTACGACGCCAAGATCGATCTCGGCGAAGGCGTGTCCGTGCCGTTCAAGGTGTGGATCGTCGAAGAGAACAAGACCGAAGCCTAAGGTCTGTTGTTACTCGGAAAAGAAAAGAGTCCGCTCCATTTTGGAGCGGGCTCTTTTGTTATGCTAAACCTGCGCTTTGATTGTATAGTCGGTGTTTTACTTGTTGGAGGCTTTATTGGCTTTGGTGAACGACTCGGCCTCTTTTGCAAGCTGTTTCGCATATTCCCTTGGTGATACGTCTTTCGCGGGACGGGATGCCTTGGCACCTGAACCATCTTGAGCGATGAACATCACCGTGGGGTATCCCCTGATGCCATATTTCTTCACGAGTCCTGGATTATTCTCCCGCGCCTTGTCCGAAAGTCTGGACTTGTCGCGAGGGGTGTCGATGAATACGAGTTCAAGCTTCTTGCTTGCCTCCTTCA
>JAFXEA010000070.1 GCA_017521065.1 Kiritimatiellia bacterium
CTTGTGGAGTGGTCTAGAGATACTATGAAATACATAGCTCATAAGTCGATAGCGGTGATGGCGTTCGCCATGTTTCTCGGTCAGTGCGAAGGAGTCGATAGGTCGGTTTCTTCGCTTTGCGGGAACTGGAGGTTTGTCAAGGACAAGTCGGAACAGTTAACCATTTCAGATGTAGCGTCTGCTTCTGAAAAATGGCAAGAGGTGGAGGTGCCGCATGACTGGGCGATAGAGGGACCGTTTGATCCACAGGGCAACGGTAATACCGGTAAGCTTCCTTGGCGTGGCGTTGGTTGGTATTGCCGTACGTTTACCATCACGAAAGCGGAACTTGCCCGTGTGAAATCCGGAGGTGCGTTGTGGCTGGAGTTCGACGGTGTTATGGCGAGTCCGCGCGTCTATGTCAATGGCAAGTTTGCGGGGGGCTGGGACTATGGCTACATTGGTTTCCGTGTTGATGTGACGCCGTTCGTAAAGGAGGGCGAAAATATGCTTGCCGTCCGGGCTGATACGCGCCACCACAGGAGCCGTTGGTATCCTGGCGCGGGTATCTATCGTGCTGTACGGATCGTTTCCGCGCCGCCGATACACGTTGTGCCGATGACCGAGTCGGTTATCACACCGAAGGTTGATAAGGGAAAAGCGACTGTGCATATCGTCTTTACGGTGACAAACCGCCTATCGGTCGCGGCTGCGGTAGATGCAGTTGTGTGCGTCCGGGATGACAATGGCTTAACCGTAGGCAAGGCGAACATTTCTGCGCACAGGCTCAAAGCTCATGGTTCGCTTGATATGGCGCTTGATGTTGATGTTAAGAATCCGAAACTTTGGGATATCGAAACCCCCAACCTCTATACCGCTGACATCGAAGTGTGCGCAGGCAAGACCATAGACGCAAAGTCAGTGAGATTTGGTATCCGTACTTTCAAGTTCACGTCGGACGACGGATTCCACTTGAACGGACGTCGCGTGCAGCTTAAAGGTGTGAATCTTCATTCGGACTTGGGTCCGCTCGGTATGGCATTCAATCGCAGTGCGATGAAGCGTCAGCTTGAAATCATTAAGGACATGGGCGCGAATGCTGTAAGGACGAGCCATAATCCATGCGATCCGCAGGTCTTGGATCTTTGCGACGAGATGGGTTTCTTTGTATACAACGAGTGCTTTGACAAATGGGATGGTACGGCTGGGCGCCGCAACGACCAGAATCTTGAAGAATATGTAGGTTTGAACCTGAAGGAGTTCGTTAAGCGTGACCGCAACCATCCGTCGGTGTTTGTCTGGTCGATTGGCAATGAGATTCCGCCCTATGGTTATGATCATCGCGGGAATAGCAAACCGGAAGAGACGAATGGAATGAGTGCAGTGCGCTTCCGCGAGTTTCGTAATGTGATTCGCAAGTTCGACACGACGCGACCTGTTGGTATCGGCTGCTGTCATTTGCGCTCGATCCGCATGGAGATGTTCGATGAACTCGACATCACAGGTTGGAATTACGGGCGAAAGTACGCCAAAATGAAGAAGCGATATCCAAATAAGCCCGTACTGTATACCGAAAGTGCATCTGCGTTCAGTAGCTACGGATTCTTCAGTATACCGCCGTTTTCTCACAAGAAAGCCTATAATATGACGGAGCGCGAGGTTGACGGCTATGACCACAACGCCGCCGATTGGAGCGACATTCCTGACGCTGAGTTTTGGCGCATGGAGAAGGATAGGTTCTGTGGTGGCGAATTCGTATGGAGCGGCATTGACTATCTCGGCGAGCCAACGCCGTACGTGCAGAGAATGACCAAAGCAAAGGAGATGTCGCGCAGTTCGTACTTTGGTATCGTGGACATTACAGGGATTCCAAAGAATCGCTACTGGCTTTATCGCAGCCATTGGAACGACAGCGACGAGACGATTCATATATTGCCGCATTGGAATTGGAAAGGCAAGGCGACGAATGTTCCTGTTTACGTTTATACGAGTGGCGATTCCGCTGAACTTTTCTTAAATGGGAAGTCGCTCGGTCGTCAGTTCAAAAATGCGAGACTTGACTATGCTCTTGACGGCACTCAGACACTCGGTGGACGGGAATGTGGCGATTGTCGGACTAACAGCTACTACAACGTGTGTGCACGCTATCGTCTGCGTTGGTTCGATGTTCCGTATGAACCGGGAGAACTTAAGGTTGTGGCATATCGTGGTGAAAAAAAGATTGGCGAGCAGACAATGCGCACCGCCGGAAGGCAATATTCCGTCCGTCTCACACCGGAGTCGAAGAGACTCCTTGCGGACGGGGAGACTTGTGTTTTTGTGCAGGTGGATGTTGTCGATGCGAACGGTGTACGCGATCCGTGGGCGAACAATCGTGTCAGTTTTAATCTTACTGGGCCAGGAAAGCTACTGGCGGTCGGCAACGGCAATGCGCGCGGGCATGATTCGTTCAAGGATGTGTCTTCGCATCCGCTCTACTACGGCAAGGCGGTTGCCATTGTTCGTCGTAACAAGGGCGCAAAAGGCCCTATTACGCTCACATCTTCTGCCGAAGGGCTCTTGCCTGCTGTTGTGACGTTCCCTTGACGGTTGATAGGAGACCATTAAACCTCATGGCGGCAAGAAATTCAAGGGAAGGTCCCCAAGAAAAAAGAGAAATCTACAGACAGAAAAAAGAAGAAAGGAAAATAAATATGATACTTAAGAGTTGCGCAATTGCGACATTGACGTTAGTG
>JAFXEA010000071.1 GCA_017521065.1 Kiritimatiellia bacterium
AAAGCGCGGATTCGATGGTGGTTCCAGTACGCATATTCCCCGTTCTCGTTGCGGTACAGTTCCGACGGGTGCGCCTCGCCCCATCCCCGCGGCGGCTGGAAGATCGCTTCAAGGATCAGGTATGCGTCGGGATTCCACCTGAGATAGTTCCTCAGTTCGGCGCGGATTTTGCCGAAGTCGATCGTGCCGTCCTGCCGCCATATCGCATCCTTCTCGGGCGTGTCGTATCCCCCGATCTTGACCGGCACGTAGAATACGTTGAAACCGTTGTTCGTGAACGCGGCCGATATCCTGTGCTTCCATGGCGATCGGAAATGCGTGGACTTGTATATGCATGGTGTAAAGGGTTTCCCGTTCATCCGCAGTGCGGTGCGGTCACCGTCGCTGTACACCTCGGCCTTTGCCCTCTCGCGGACGGCGAGCGCCGCGTCCAGTTCCTCGTCCGAGAGTTCACTCCCTTCCCAGTCAAGATCCGGACGATACTTGCGTCCGCGCGGCTTGAGTTCCTTCCGTGAGATTGATATTTCGATATCGGTTCTCTCTGCGGCATCTCCCTTGTTCGACAGATGCGCCGTTATCGCCACGGCGTTGGACGGGATTCTCGTGTAGGCCGATTCCGGGTCCCCCGGCGGTGTTTTCATCCCTCCTTCGACAAGAAAGTTCACCTGCCACCTTTCGACGTCGCAGTCGTCAGGCAGAAAGCCTCTCCTTCCCCTGTTTGTAATGAGTCGGCGGAAGATGGTCTTCCCCTTGGCGTCCTGCGCCGTTACATATGGACACGTCGTTGCCGTCGGCGGCACGTCCACGTTGCGCCACCGGTAGTTGACCTGAACGAAGTCTCCGGGCTTGAGTCCGGCAAGCGACTCTTTTTCCGCTGAGGCGAGTGAAAGCGAGGCAGTCGCCGCACATAGGAGGAAAGCTGTTTTCATATTATTTCTCTTCTGCCCCAAACGCCAGCCTTACGCCGATGTTGCGGTTTGAATTTCCCTGCCAGATCTGCATGTGGTCGTATGACCTTGCCGCAGAACGGCAGAACCACGACGGAGTTGCGTATCCGCCGCCACGATATGCGCGCTGTCCACCGACGGCAATAAGCCCGGGAGGGTCGAGAAGCTCCGCCAGCCCGTCAGGATTGGTGTTTTTGTGGTAGCCGTCCAGACATAACTCGTTGACATTGCCGTGCATATCGTAGAGCCCCCATGCGTTGGGGGCTTTCAACCCTACGACATGCGTGTGCAGAGCGCCCGCATTCCCGTTTACGTCGTTGTTGTACCAGGCCACGCTTTCGAGGTTGGCGCTGCGATACACGTTGATGCTTTCAAGATCCTTTCCGTTGTTGAATGACGTGACTGTTCCTGCTCGGCAGGCGTACTCCCATTCCGCACAGGTGGGGAGGTCGAATTCATATGCGTTTCCCGTGGCCGCACGCAAGACGTAAAGTGAAGAGCCGGCGGCAACCTCATGAAGATTGGAGTTGGTCGGCCAGTTTATGGACTCGCCGGAAGGACCTTTTGTGTTGCCGCGCAGGGAATTGTATGAGACTGTCTCGACAGGGTGCATATCTGCATCTTCACCTGCGTAGGTGCTTGGAGACTGCTTGGTTATGTACCGGTATTGCGCCTGGGTGAGTTCGAATACGGATACGTAATAATCCCTGGAGAACCTGACGTTCACCTGATTTTCCGTCCCGACATCATTTTGTACTTTCTCACGCCCGACTTCACTTTCGGGCGATCCCATGACGAATGTCTTGTCTTTTGCGGGAATCCTGCGCATCACAAGATGGGTTGTCTTATAGTCAATGTTGTTGGTGACGCCGGTCCAGATGATGACATCGGAAAGTGATGTGGAAAAGCCGTTGCCGATCTTGGCGAAGTCCGTCTCGACGGGACCGTACTTGCCGTTCAGAAGGTCGGCTCTTGATACATCCGTGCAGGTTCCGTTGGTGAGACAGAATATCTTGTAGATGTTTTCATTGATGTTTGCCGCCGCCTCCGTGATTTCCAGTTCGACGCGGAAATCCGCGATCGCAACCTTCTTGTTGCCGAATGCCTTCACGGGATCTATGACGAACTGTCCAATCCCCGATTCCGTTATGCCGTAGAGGTCTCCGACGATGGAATCGGCGAGCCTGGAGTTGTCCAGCTCCGATTCGCCGTTGAACGCCTTCACGGAGATATTTACAGGAGTCTGCACATCGGCGAGTTTGTATTCAACCTTCACGTCGGTTGACCATGGCCACTGCTGACGCACTATGACCTGCTTGATTACCGCCGCGTTGAGAGAAGCCGCCGCCATGAATGACGCAAGAACTGTTGTCACTTTCATTGTTCCGTTTCCTTTCTTTGAAATTTGATCTCATGCGGGCAGCGAGGACACTGCCCCCTCATTACCCATTTCTCAACGGGCGAGATGCCCGTTGTCCAAGTCTCTCCACCTTCCACTCTCCACTCACTTCATTATCACGAAGAAACCGTCTCCGCCGCCCAGAAGCGATGCCACATGCGACATGCCGTCTGCGATGTACGAGAGGGATATGCTGTCGCCACGGCGGATTGGACTCAACGCGTACCAGCCCTGCGCACCGTTGAGCCCGGGATCGATGTTTTCCCACGCCCCGTCATTGAGCTTCACCGAAAAGGATTCCATTCCATGCGGGATCGGCAGCACGGCCCTGTATTTAGCCGTGTTCCACACTCTGCCGTCGGCAGGGGCCAGGCATCTTGCGGAGCCTTTTGCGCCGGAGTCCAGGCCCTGGATCAGGCCAAGCTTCGCCGTACGGACGGTGCCGTCATTGAACGTCAGCGTCAGATCGTACACGTTTTCCGTTTTCGGGGAGTCGGGCGCCGGGAGTTCAAGATCGAACGAATCTTCCGTGATGTTGAGATAAGTCCTGTAATAATCGACTCCCTTTACCGAAAGCGTT
>JAFXEA010000072.1 GCA_017521065.1 Kiritimatiellia bacterium
ATAGTCCACATACCTCATCGACTCGTCAGGAAGTTCAACAAGCGCAAGATGCGCGGCGTCGCCAAGACCGACCGCGCCGGAATCGCTTCTCGGTCTCCAGTCTCCAAGTGCAGGCGCGATAAAGCACGCACCCGTATCATTCGTCGCACAAAGACTTGAAGCCGTTCGATTGAAGGCTGATATACTGGACGACACCAGGCAGTTTGAGAGAACCGCATTCGATTGGTGGAACGCACCTGCTTTATTTTCAAGAAAAATAGTGTTGCAAACATAATGATAACTTCCAGCAGATCCACTGTAACAGAAATTATTCATATTGTTTCCCGCTATCGTGCAGTTGACTATTGCCCGTGGATAGTTGAAAAGACGATCGTTGCCTACATTCCCCACCGCAATGCAGTTGTACAGAATCGATTGCGAAGCAACAGTTCCATAAGGCTTTTCTACATTACTCGTTGCGTTTCCACTGAATAAGCAACGTATCGCGGTGCCATACTGCAATGCACCTCCGCGCGATGCTACACAATTCGAGACGACACAATCAACAAGCCAACCATCAGCTTTGTTATACACCGAGAATACCACTCCACCACCTTGACCGCTTGACGCTGCTCCATCGCGGATTGTGAAACCTTCAATCCTGGCCTCGACACCTTCTTTCACATACACGCATCTCACAGCACCTTCACCTGTGCCGTCATCGGTATCCGCATGCCTTCCGACGATATGCGTTTTGTCCTTCGCTCCAGTTGCAACTAGAGTAAGGTTCTTCTTTATTACGACACATGCCGATATTGAATCATCATACTGGTTCTCGTCTTGGTATATGCCCTCCGCCACTTTCACCGTATCGTTCTTGGCGGCGCTGTCGATTGCCGCCTGAATGGTCTTCTTTGCGGTATGCACCGTCTTGCCGTCATACGAATCGTCACCGTTCACAGCATCAACATACCACTCTGCAGCAAACACCGGAGCAGATGCAAACGCACAAACCATCATCGCCGCAGCAATGCGTACCAGATCTTTGATTGACTGTGTTTTCATTCCGTTTTTCCTTTCTCATGAATGGAAGATTCAGAAACCGATGCGGCGGACGCCGCAGTATAGGGTGTAACCGAAATATAGTTGAGAAGCGTGCGTACGCCCGGTGCCGCTGGTGAATCATCAAATGTGAGTTCAGCCGTGGCGGATGAGGCCCGGAATACGCAGCGGTGCGTCACTGTGACGCAATGGGGCGCCGCCCCCTTTTTTGCGGCACGTGCTGCCGTTTTTGCATCCGGCACTTCTGTTATCCACGATAGATCAGACAGCATCACCGCATTTGAAACTGATACGATAAGATTGTTTGGGGAAGGACGTTTTCCGCCCGGCTTGAGCACATCATCATAGTCAGCCGTTGCATACACCAGTTTGTAGAGACCGCCTGGGACAAGTCCCTCAATCTTTTGAGAAAGTCTATTGGGGGCTTTTGCCGAGCGTCTGAACAATGCAAAGTTTTCACCGGACTCCATCGTGGTGCGAGCCATACGGCACTGTCCCCTTTTGCCGCCGTAACCATGTCTGCGCATATGCGAAATTCCGTCTGGCTCCGCGGACTCCGCAGTCCAGTGTTTCAACGCCTCTATGAAATCGCCATTCTTCACAATCCCTGTGCAATACTTCCATCCATAGCGTTCCGCAAGCGAATCCGTACGGCCTTCAATGCAGTAGTGATGCGCCAGAATACCCACCCACCGGGCGATCTCTTCGTCACAAGCAAGGGTGGACATTCCAAGCCCACCGACATCCGCAAACTCCGGATCTGTCGCCAAGCGACGCACATAACGGTCATAAAGCACCTTTATGTCAGCCTCAGACGACGAATCGCTCGTCCACTCCCCAAGCGTCAGCCAGCCGCCCAGCAGATGGATGGTGTGCGAAGGTGCGGACGGCATTACGGAGCGGAGAGATCGGATGTATTCTACCGCCATCTCCTCCTGCCTGAGCATATCCTTGAGAGTGCGACGAGTCCCAAGATACATTTCCGGCACAAGCATGCCGTGTCCGCGGCCCGTGTTGAGCGTCGCTGAAATCGCCGACACCTGGGCATCGACATTCGTCAGCGTTACTGACGGCAAATCGCAGTAATCGACATACACCGGACGAGGATCGCCGGAAACCGCCAACTCCCACACAGCTTCCGCGAACGCATCCATCTCAGAATGGCCTGCGTTCACCTTGTTCTCGTCCATCTCAAGCGCAAGTCCATCAAGATAGGCCGCGTACTTGGCGAATTTTCCGCGCATCCCCTCCCGATCGGCGCGAAGTGCCGCATCACCTGGACGTATATCGGTCGCCGCCATCAGCCGTTTCCCGCGTTTGAGCAGTTCGGCATTGCCCCATGCCATATGTCCCTCCGCCGACTTCAACCGCCAATTCCCGCCCATCGTGAGCGAGTTGAACGAATGGAGAAGATGCCGCCTGAAGAAATCCCATCCGTATCCCTGCCGACCGATACTGATATCCGTCTTCTCATTGGCGAAAGTGCGAGCGGTGATCTTCAGCGGCTTGACGAGACGCACCGAAAGGGTGCCGCCTTCATCCGCTCCTTCAATCCGTATCCTGTGCGTTCCCTCGGGAAGCCAGCGCATTGTTTCCGACGGTTCGTCAGCCCGCCATGTCACCACAGGATCGGCATTCCCGTCCAAAAATGCCCGCGTCTTTGGATAAGGACGGTCAAAGCCGATGAACACCCATCCGTCACGGGGATTCTCAAAAATGCGCTCTCCATTTGAGAGTGGTTCACGGAGAACTTCAGTGACGAAATTGTTCAGTCGACGCCCGAACGCTTTGTTTTTCCGAATACGCTTGGCGACGATCGGATATCTGTTCGACAGTTTAACAGCCCCGTCGGTGCGAGACACCAGCCTGACCGTCAGCTCATGCGCACCTTCGGACATAGGGCCGAGAGGATATCCGTCCACCTCCGCCACAATGTCACAGCCGTTGGTCTCCATTCCCGTCACCATAAACGTCATGCGCCCTGTCGAGGCGTCCACCTCGTACAGGAGCGGATCCGTCGGAACTATTCGCGCCACAGGAACGGACGCAATCAGCGGCATGGCGGCAAGAATGGAAAACAGTTGCATTATCTACCCCTCATCATTTGACGGGTTTGGGCTCAAGAAGGAACTCACGCACCTGCTCCACTTCTTCAGCGGTGAATCCGAGGGAAATGAAGTAGCCTTTCAGCTTTTCTGCGATCGTGTCACCAGGAAGTGCGCGGACTGCATCCTGAAGCGACTTCTGCCAGCCGCGGTGACGCTTGTCAGGCCCCTGCCCTCCAATGAAGGATATGTCATAGTCGAGAATCAACTCTTCCTCAGAAACGCCGAGAAGTCCGTTGATGAGATAGGCGTATGTGCCGGTCCTGTCCGTTCCGCCGATGCAGTGGATTACCATCGGATAGTTCCACTTCTTCAGCATAAGCGAGAACGCCGCCGCAACCGATGCCCGGCCAAGAGGCGTCGTAAACCCCCAGTAGCCAGACCAGCAGGGATAATGGCGCCAATCGACATCCTCGCCGAGCGGCGAGCCTGTCATTCCGAAGCATTCCCAATCGCCGCGCAGATCGAGATCAACCTTGATGCCGAAATTGTCCTGAATGTAGGCGCGGCTCTCATCTGTAAGCTTAGGTTTGCCCGGCTCCTTGGGACCGGTCTTGATCAGACGCAGAAAGTTACGGTCAATCCCCTTGCCGCTCTTGAGCTTTGCGTCGTATTGGGCGCCCAAACCGCGAGACGGCCCAATGCCGGCCTTAGCCAGCGTTCCGGCCTTGTGCATCGCAATGATCTCGTCATACGTGTAGTATTCAGACTTTGCGTTGTTGTTGAGACCACCCGAACGGAATATGAGCCCCTGCTTAACGCGGCGCCCATCAAGTCCGATGCGTCCGCCAATATCACGGGCGTTGGACACCCCCGGCCATCTGACAATGCGCGGAGCGTAATCTTCCGTAGAGAACCGGCCAGTTGCCGTGGAGTCACCATCGGAAACCGTCCACTTCCACTGGCGCGCAATCTCGAGAAGCCCCGTAATCTCTACCGAATTGGAAGGAATGCTTGACGAGAAGAACACTTTCCCATCCGGCTCGCGTGAGACAGTGACCTGATACTTCGCCGCATCACCGGACCATTCCAGCCGTACCGGCTTCGCCGAGCGTTTGCGCTTGATACGCTTCGGCTTTACGCCCGCCGATTCGGCATCCGTGCGCACACCCGATATGCGCTTTTCAAGCGGCATCTCAAAGAACGCCTTCTGCTCCGGCCAAAGCTGCGGAACGACCGCACCTTCCGCAGGTGCTCTCAGGACAACCTTCCCAGACGCATTCTGCGCCCCTACCGCCACACACACAATAATACCAGCGTACACAATGTTACTGAACTTCATTCATCTTTCCTTTCAAATGCATATTCTGCTCATCACCGACGAGCGAAGTGCAGAATAACTCCTTGTCTCTTTTCGATTTTTGATTATAGCAAATCCCCCAATCACTTACAATGCAGGTTATTGAATTTGTCGACAGCCGTTGATATTTTGAACGGGCAGGATGCCCGTTCTCCCAGTATGATAGTCCTGCAAGTGCCTCTTTTATTTAAGAAAAGGACGCTCGATTTATGCAATCAATCCGTCAATAGGCGCGGCGCTGTCGAGGCGTAAGCACATCCTTCTGGCGTTGCTTCTCGCCAAGACCGCGCGATACATAAACCTTTCTGCCTGACACCGGATCGATACCCGTATAGTACATGCACGTCGCCGCTGTCAGAGGAGTGGGCGTGAATATCTGCACCTGCTCCGGACGCAGGTTGAGCTCACGTTCTGCGAACCGCTTGAGCTCCCGCATGTCAGACTCGGTGCATCCGGGATGTGCCGCGATGAAATAGTACGTCAGGAACTACTTCTTTCCGAAACGTCTGCTTGCCGCATCGAACTTGCGCTTGAACTCCAGAAGATCCTTCACCCCCGGCTTGCCCATGCACTCCAGCACGTGCGTCACCACATGCTCCGGCGCAAGCTTGAGCTGTCCTGAGACATGATGCTTCGCAATGACGGATATGTATTCGTCCCCGCACGAACGGTCCGCTGCAACAAGATCAGGACGTATCCCGCTAGCAACGAATACGTGCTTCACTCCGGGGATTCCGCGAAGCTCCCGCAGCAGATCAAGCTGCGGACGGTGGTTCGGTCTAAGCGCAGGACACGTGCGGGGGAAAAGGCAGCTCTTGTCCCTGCAAGCGCCATCCTTTGCCTTTCGCGCACAGTCGAACCCATACATGTTCGCCGTAGGACCGCCGACATCAGAAACAGTGCCACGGAACATCGGATGGCGCAGAAACCCCTTCACCTCATCGATCACGCTCTTCTTCGAACGGCTTACGATGCGCCGTCCCTGATGGACAGCAATCGCGCAGAACCGACACTCCCCGTAGCAGCCGCGATGCGTGGTGACGCCAAACCGGATAGTGTCGAGCGCACGTATCTTTCCCTGTGCGCGTATTGACGGAGGCGCATCCAACATCCACTTGATTCCATGAACGGCATCAAGCTCTTCCTGCTCAAGCGGCGCACTCGGACGGTTGTGCACGAGCCAGCGGTTGTCCACCTTCTGCACAAGCGGTCTGCCGGACACCGGATCCTGGTTCTGAGAAAACTTCACGAACGCTTCAACGAACGCCTTCTTGCCTTCCGGTGTATTAGCGCTCACATCGGCAAAACCCGGAAGCTCAGCGGCTCCCTCCGGTGGCACAAATCCCTTTTCGCCTGCCATCCAGCACAGACCGGGGATGCCGTGCCAGTCGGAACCGTTCCTCACGGCCTCTGCGAACGCAAGCATGGTGCGTTCCCCCATGCCGTAGCATAGCGCGTCCGCCTTGGCGTCGCACACAATGGGACGCCTCACCTTGTCGCTCCAGAAATCGTAATGCGCAATGCGGCGGAGACTCGCCTCGACACCTCCGAGAATTATAGGCTTGCACGGCTTCCATGCCGCACGGATTGCATTTGCGTATGCTATGGCGGCACGGTCCGGACGGCGGTTGTTCTCGCCGCCCGGAGTGAAGTCATCCTGTCTGCGTCGTTTCCCGACAGCCGTATAGTTCGCGACCATCGAATCCACACAACCCGGGCTCACTCCCCAGAAAAGATTCGGCTCGCCAAGGGATTTGAACGCGTCTAGATCTGACATATCCGGCTGGCTCAGGATAGCCACACGATAACCGGCCTTTGCGAGAATCTGGCCGATGACCGCCACACCTGAATAGGGCGAATCAACGTACGCGTCAC
>JAFXEA010000073.1 GCA_017521065.1 Kiritimatiellia bacterium
CTCGCAGGCCTTACCGATGAAGAGGCAAAGGAGTTCCTCGCAAGCTACGGACTGGAGGAATCCTCCCTCGACCGCACAATCAACCTTGCCTACAGCACGCTCGGTCTTGCGTCCTACTTCACGGCAGGGCCGAAGGAGGCCCGCGCCTGGACATTCCGTCGCGGATGGAAGGCTCCGCAGTGCGCAGGTGTAATCCATACGGACTTCGAAAAGGGGTTCATCCGCGCAGAAGTGATAGCCTACGACGACTATGTGAAAAACGGCGGAGTCGCCGGTTCACGAGCGGCAGGCGCGTTGCGTCCTGAGGGCAAAGAATACGAGATGAAAGACGGCGACGTGGTCGAATTCCTTTTCAGCAAATAGTATCAGTCCTTCTGGAGGATTCATCCCGGGATCGCACGTGAAGCCGAAACCGCCGGGCGGTTTGTCAGTCATTGCTTCAGGATGCCGTCGGCGGTGATGGTTTTCCTGCGAAGAAAATCGATCGTGTAGCTGACGGAGATGTGCCCGTAGGGATACTCCTCGTAAACCGGGCAGGTGACCTTGGCTGCAAGGTCTTTGCGCACCTGCGCCATCTTCTTTTTCCAATCCTTGAGCGCCATTCCGGAACGCCTGGCCTTGCTCTGCCCCATATCACCGAACACCACGCCGGCGCACTCCTTGAAATAGCCCTTTGAAACCAGTTCATCCAACATTGCGCGCGTTTTCTCCGGCTCCCATACGGTTGTTTCGAGGAATACGATGCGGTCTTTCGTATCCGCCGCCCAGCCCATCTGCACACCCCTGAGGACGAGTGCAATGTGCCCACCGCACGCGAGACCTGAGCACGCGCCGGGACGCAATGCGCGAAGCTTCACATCCGGCATCGGCCCATCGTTGGCAATGGCCTTCGAAAGCCATTTGAAGGTCGAGGGCTGAGCGTAAAGGAACTGGCTGAGCGTAGGACCTGAGAAAGGATGTCCGGCATTCTCCTTGAGCATGGCGTTGAGAATCATCGTTATGTTGCTGAAACCGAGAACACGCTGCTTGCGCGTACGCAGCTTCTCCCAGTTAAGCTTGCCGAGCAGCGACTCCGAGTCGCGTCCGCCGCGGGCGCAGAGCACCAGATCCACCTCCGGATCCATCCACGCCTGCTCAAAGTCCGCCACACGGTCTTCAACAGGCGCAACTGTATCGAAATTGAGACGCGGCATCACCTTTACCTTGTAGCCTGCCGCTTTAAGCGCGGCTTTGCCACTATCAAAATTTGCCTTGCTCTGAATGCTTGCAGGCATCACAAGAGCGATGGTCTTGATGCTGTCAGGCAGACTTCCGGAAAAATCAAGTTTCCTTCCCTTGTACTCTCCGGGCTTTTTAGTGGCTGTCACGACGGCGCCATCTTCATCCTCCTGCACCTCTTTTCCCGTTATGTCGGTAAAGGTCTCGCCATCGAATTCATAGAACTCTATGCGCAGGCGCGGCGGATTGTTCTTGGGGTCCTTGCGCCAGCCCTTCATGTTGCCGCCAAGCGCACGAACCGCCATGAATACCGGCTTCTCGCGTTTCGATATGGACTTCGGAACGAGCGCAAAACCCTCCGCAAAGGACGGGGTCTTCAGTTTCTTGAAGGTCGTAAACTCCGGATCGGCGAGCGAAACGCCGCCGTAGTTCGCGCATATGAGCGACTTTCCGTCCGTTGCGAGAGCCTGTATTCCGTACTTGATCGCATAGCCGAAATCGAACTTCTGGTTGCCGCGGTCGCTGAGATCCAGCCCCAGACGCTTGATGCTGCACTCACGGTGCGGCTTCTTGCCGTAGCCGATCGCGTAATAGACAGTATCTCCCAACACGCCGACGCAACCGGCCGTCTCCTGAAACGTCTTTTCGGCGACCTGATTGAGATCCTCATCCCATACGCGGATAAGGCCGGGCTTGCCTTCCTTCATATCCTTCTGATCACGGATGATGAATGCGCCGTAGATCCTGCCGTCCGCACATGCGATTCCGCCAAGGTGACGGGGTGTTTCAACATGCTTGATCATCTTTCCATCCCAGCCGATCTTGGCAAGTCCTTCCTGATGGGACAGATAGATACCCTTCTCTGAACAGGCAAGACCCTGGATGTGACCGGACTTAAGCAGCATATCGAATTCATGCGGAACCGTTTGGATCGCATTCATTTTAGCCGTCTCAGCCGAGACTGCCGTCGAGGCAAGGCCTAGTGCAACTGCAGCGAATATGTTCCTTACCTTCATTTTCATCTCTCTTTCTTTTTACAGTTCGATCGTCGCCACAACGGGGAAATGGTCGGAAGGATAAAGCTTCTTTCCCGGACGGGAATCGTTGACCGTTCTGTAATCGATAACGCGGATGCCATCGGAAACGTAGATGTAGTCGATGCGCGCACCGTATTTCTCATACGGGTGGAGTCCATTGGCATCCTTCATGGAATCAGGAGAACCCTTCTTGGCGTTGCGCATTTCCGACGGAGCCTGAAGCGCCTCCTTGATGGACACCTCCTGATCCACCCACTTCCAGCCTGAGAATGTCCGCCACGACCCCTTCTGCGGATTCTCAGAAACATAGAGCGCATCCTTCAGCTGCTCCTTGACCGCCTTAGCGGGCTCCTCCGTCTCACGGCAGTTGTGGTCGCCGGTGAAGACTATCGGCAGACCCGAACCGAACTTCTTCATCCGCTCTATGACAAGCAGCATTCCGTTCTTGCGCGCCAGCGCACTGATGTGATCGGTATGGACGTTGGCGAAGCAGAACTTCTTTCCGGTGGAACGGTCGCGCAGGATGAGATATGAGCAGACACGCGGACATGCGGCGCCCCAACCTTTGAGACCAGGGGTGTCAGGGGTCTCTGAAAGCCAGAACGTCCCCTTGTCGAGCGCCTCGAAACGGCTCTTGCGGTAGCATACCGGCGAAGCCTCGCCGCTCGTCCGGTCGGCATTGCGATGCTCTCCCACAAACTCATAGTCGGCAAGATTTTCCCTAAGGAACTGCGCCTGATCAGGGCATACTTCCTGAAGGCCAAACACGTCAAGATCAAGTTTCTGAACAAGCGCGAGCAGATCCTCTTTGCGCTCCTTCCATGCATTTGGGGTGCCACGATCCGCGCCACCACCCCCGGAGAGACGAATATTGTACGATGCCACCTTGATCACGTCACGCGGAGCAGTCGCGCAACCGACAGCAAACATCAACGACGCAAGAACTATTTTCAGACTCATTTTCATCTTCATTTCAATTTCCATCCCCTAATCGGGACAGTCTCCTTTCTTTCTTTAACTTTCCGGAAATGATACCATAAAACGACTCTTTCCTTCAATCCCCAGTCTTGCAATTCAACAATCCCCAGTCTTCCAAACCACGAAAATGAGAATACACATCGGATCAATTCTCGCGTAATGATGAGTAAAGCAATCTCTTTGCATAATTGCGCTCCTCCTTTAATTAGCGCAATATTATATCATATATAAGCAATTTCAAAACAACCCAAATCACATTTTATTGACGAATATCCCCATGTCCAATCACATTTTCCTGACGAATATCCCCACATCCAATCACATTTTCTTGACGAATGCATTTATGAACCTCCCCTGAAATCCTCACTGGCACACCATTCCCCGTTCTCCATTCCCCAGTTCCCAATTGGGTATTGGCATTGTTCCCAACCCACTTACAGCCTACGACAGGATTTACAAGATTACTGTGCGGACGAAATCTTGCCACCGACGGAGCAAATTCTGACGTGAATAAAGACAACCCTCAAATCGCCCAACATGCCCCTTAATCAAGCCCTTTTGAAGGGTATGACCCTACAAAAAGAAAGTGAAAATATTCAATTAATCGAATATCTACCCGCTATTTTTAACTTATCTCATCTTATTGAAGGGTGTGTCCCTTGATTTTCCTATCAAATGACAGTCACATCTGTGAACCCTACCGCACACGCTCCCACCCGTCAGTTTTGTTTACCGCCAGCTTCTCTTCCTTCGGCATGGCGGTCGAAACCTCAAAGCCATCAAATACAATCCCTTTGGCGGAGTTGACGATAATCGCCTCGGGATTCTGAATCTCACCTTTGACATTCTCGAAACTGACGTTCTCAACCTGCGTAAAGCCGTTTCCCTGAATGCGGATAGGACGCGCACCTCTGATTTTCAGATTTCGAAATGTAGTGTTGCCGAAAGATCTGAGCTTTATGCCAGACTCCACAAGAAACGTCAATGGACCTGATTTCACGTCAATGTCGCAATCCTCGACAAGGATGTTTTCCATCGCGAGATTGCCATGGTCACCATCCTGCAGATACCGAACCGGATTTATGGATACGATACCATTGAATCCGCTAATCTTCAGCCGCCGGAAGATGCCGTTTCTTATCGTTCCATCAGAGGGACACCCCAACCTTACAGCCTGGCAATTGCTTGAAAGCGTGCAATCCTCGACTATCATATCCTCGCAAAGCGCACTATCCCCGTTCGGGCTGATGATGGAACGCATGACAATGCAGTCATCACCTGTTCGCAAATCGCAGTTGCGGATGCGAATCTTTCTGCACCCGTCGATATGGAAGCCATCGTTGTTGATCATCTTCTGATCGGCATGGATTTTCACACGCTCGAATTCCAGATTCTCGCACATGCGCATCCAGCATGTCCAGCCAGGACTGTCCTTAAACGTGATATCGGAAAAACGTACGTTGCGGCAACCGACGAACTGAATCATGCGAGTGCGCGGAGCCTTGGGCTTGGCGTACATCCTCGCTACGGTATTCGTGTCATAGAATCCGGGGCCTTGTCCATCAATGATACCTCCGCCAGTTATGCAGACATTGGTCTGAAAGAGGCACGAGATGAAAACCTTGTTCGACTTCTCCGGACTCTTCCCGATGCGCCTGTCGATCACATCGTCATAGCAAGAGGCATTGTCGCCGCCCAATATGACAGCCCCTTCTGGAACTATGAGCGTAACATTCGATTTAAGATGGAGAGTCCCGCTGGGATAGACCGCACGTTCAAGCCGTACATTGCCTCCGCCAGCATTGTGAACGGCATCAATGGCGGCTTGAATCGCCTTCCCCGTATGCGCCGACGGCGTCTTTTCAAATGCACTTCCAAGGCCCGCCGCCCAAGCCTGCATGCAGCACACCGATACAATCGGCATCAAAAACCTGCCGATATGTCGCAAACCAATAAATTGGCAGCTATTTTCTCCTGATCCATTCTCTCGTGTCATGATTATCGCCTGATGCCTATGATTCATAACTATTGTATCCTCATAAAATTTCGTCCCATGGTATCATGTAACAACACCTGATGTCAATGTAAAAAAACGTACTTTGGCAAAGTAGACGCGAAAGTTCACGACGAAATTTTCGTCGCTAAATTTTCGTCGCAGAACTGGTTTTATGATATAATTTTGCACATGAAACTTGACAATCCCTTTCTAATTCGCGGCTATGCAGGGCCGTCCTACTTCTGTGACCGTACCGAAGAGACGCAAAAACTGGTCTCCGCAATCTCCAACGGCAGGGATGTTACACTCGTCGCGCCTCGACGCTACGGCAAGACAGGTCTAATTCATAATGCTTTTCAAATTCTCGACAAAACCCATGCAACGGTCTATCTCGACATTTTCGCAATTGAAGACCTCACAACATTCGTGCAGACGTTTGCCGCCGCCGTCCTTGACAGGCTCGACTCCCCTGCCGAACGCATCGGACGAAAACTCCTCACTTTCTTCAAAAGCTGCCGCCCGACGCTGACACCAAAGGACGACGGCTCCTTCGTCTTTTCATTTGACCTCGCGCCCAATCAGGCCAAGGCAACACTGAAGGATTTGTTCGATTACATCGCGTCACGCAAACGCAAAGTCGTCATTGCAATTGATGAGTTCCAGCAGATTCGCGAGTTTCCTGAAAAAGGCACAGAAGCACTTCTCAGAAGTTACATCCAATTCGTTCCCAACGCACATTTCATATTCGCCGGATCCAGGAAGCACATGATGGACGCAATGTTCGTCTCGCCAAAGGGACCCTTCTACCAAAGCACGCAGCTTATGGAGCTTTCCACAATCGATTCCGGAAAATACGCTGAATTCGCGGCAGGTTTTTTCCTCCACGACAGGCGCACCTTCTCAAACGAGGCATTTCACCATCTCTACGAACGCTTCGACGGAATAACGTGGTATATACAGAGCATTCTCAACCGCGTGTGGACGCATGGCGGCGGATTCGATTCTGCACAGCAGGTCGATGACACAGTGGAGGATCTCGTAGCTGAATCGGAATCGTTCTACTTCGACCTTTTGCGTAGCCAAACATCCGCCGAACAGTCCATCCTGAAGGCTGTAGGCAGAGAGGGGGTTGTAAAATCCATATCCGGCGGAGATTTCATCAGCCGCAACAAGCTCCCCGCAGCATCCACCATCCGTTCCGCCGCAGCCAAACTGACAGAGCGGGATCTCCTCTGTCGGTCGGAAGCGGGATATGTCGTCTATGATAGATTCTTCGGCCTTTGGCTTAAACGATTGAACGCTTGTAAATAGCAGGAATGTGTACTCCAGTTTTGCTGCAAGTTGTCCTGTACGCCTAAATGAAAGGGTCAGTACGGGCGAAGGGCCAGTACGGACTTCTTCGAGGGTCAGTATGAACTTTGCAAAAGGTCAGTACGCACTTTTTTGTAGGGTTAGAACCCGAACACCCGTCCCCACGGATTTTCATTTTGCCTTGTTCCCCTTAAGGTATTTTCTGAGGTTTTCGTAGAGCCACGGACGCGTCTCGGGGTTGCGTTGGAGTATACGGCAGTGCGAATGGGGCTCAAGCCTGGCGACAAACGGCACGCCCGCTTGAGTAAGGCCGTTCGTAAGCGTTATGTAGTTCTGCGTGGCGACGATGCCGTCCATCCTGACAGACTCCGGCGGAGTTTCTTTCGAGCCTACGAGCTTCCAGAGCTCCGCATAGGTCTCGGCCGGACCGTTCTTCGTACGCTTGAACGTTCCGCTCGTCTTGACGCTGCCGGTATCACCGTACAGGCAGATCGTCGGAGGACACTTCCCGTTGAGCAGCGAGATTGGAGAGTATTTCGTGAGCCGTTCGCCTGTCACCCGGAAATCCTCCTTCCCGAACCGTCCGCCGGCCAGAACGCAAAGCAGCCCATAGCAGTTCTTGAACGAGCCCTTCTGCCAGTCAAGCCCAGCCACTATGAACTCGGGGCTTGCGATATCGCTCGGACCGCAGTCGCTGAACACGCAGGCGACGGGAATCGAGTGCTTCAGCCCCAAGCCGAGGACGGACGGATTCGCCCCGTCGTACGCATAGAGAAGCGAGAGATGCCCGCCCGCCGAACTGCCGCCGATCGCGATGCGCGGAATGGAGATTCCAATGGCCTTCGCGAGACCCGGGAGATGCGAGACCATCGCATCGATGTCCGCAAGCATTTCATCGAAGGTGTGAACTCCTCCATTCTTGGCGCTGCAAAGCGCATAGTTCATCGATGCGACCGCAAAACCCTGTTCGGCCATCTCGGCGAACAGCTTGACGCGACGTCCCTCCTTGTTGCCGGTTCTCCATGCACCGCCGTGCACAAACAGGAAGAACGGAGCGGTGCGATTGATTTCGCCGACATTCCCAGGCAAATAAAGGTCGTACGTCTGCGCGGAATTCGCATCCTTTGTCCCCTTGCCCAACTGCCGCCCGCCGTACTGAAGGTCATTGCACACGTACGCCTTCGAGCACCATGGAATCTTCGCAGCATTGAGTCGAATCGACGGCATGGGTACATCTCCGGCACGCGCCACAAATGCAGCCACCAACACAGTAAAGCCAAATATTATACGATTCATTTTACTTTCCTCTCTTTCTTTGCAATTCTAAAATCAGATCCGCCATCTGCCGGCGTGCTGCGTTGTAGTCGGCAATCGAACTCTTCGCAGATGTGCGGATTGAGTCCAGCACCTTTGCCGCCGCCATGTCTCCATGCTTTTCGCAAGCCGATTTCGCCAGCCTGAAATACAGGGCATCGATGATTCCGTCGCGTATATTCTCGAGACGGATGCAGCTGACCGGGTGGTAGATTTCGCCATCCTTGCGGATATAGACGAGCATAGTGTCAATCTGCCGATCCGGCGGCAGTTCGGGGATGCTGTACTTTTTGTTGTAGCCGCTGTAGCCGGTCCTGAAGCCGAGGTTCGGCCTGATTCCGGCAGTCCAGCATGTGTAACCATCAAGCCCGTCAATGATAAGCGCCTCCCATGGCTCGCTGCGAGCCTGCAACGGAAGAGTACGACCCGCCCACGATGCCTTGTTCATGTAGCGGCTCACCTTCACGCCCTTCGACCTCAGGTAAGCGATATCACGCTGACCCTCTTCCCCTCCGCGATAGGCCGCTGTGGAGAACGTAAAGTCGGTGAAGCCTTCCGCCGCCGGCTTGATATCCCAATATGACGTGCCGGACGGAATCATCATCACTCTCAGGGACGGTACCAGTTCCCGCAGCCGCTTGGCTACCGGGAGATACACAAGTGACCGGTCTTCATCGCCAAGCTTGTAGATGAAGTCGTCCGATTCGATACCAACCTTCGCCAACGCCTCCATCATCGCCGGAAAGTACTCACTCTTCAAATTGCCGCCACGACTGCTCACCACAGCGCGCAGGTTGTACTTCGCGCAAGCGGCCAGACGCTCGTCCATCTTCCACGCGGAGAGATCCACTTTCACGCGTCCGGACGGAGGAACAGGAATTGGGCTTACCATCCATTCGGCATAACGCGCCCATTGCTCCTCGCGCGTCTTCAGCTTCGAACCACCGATGGCGACCGCATCCTTTCCGTTCACGCATTTCCCGTCCAGATAGACAGGTGGATGCTCAAACGAAACGTCTGTCATATAGTGGTCGCGGAGAAACTCCGCCCATTCTTCGGCGGATGCGCCACCCCATGGAATAGTCGTGAAGAGATATACGCTGAACGGGCGGGTCTCAGCGAGCGGAAGTTCAAGGTTGATGACTTTCGCCGCAACCCTCAGACGAGTCACAACCGCGCCGCCAGCCTTTATCGCCACCATCCCGGAATAATCGCCAGGCTTCGCTCCGCGCGTATCAAGATAAAGCCGGAAGAGGGAAGATTCCCCCGCCTTGAACGACTGAGGAGTACGCACTCGCTCTACGATCTCAGGATATGAGAGGCGCACTTCGCGACCATGATTGCTGATATCAGCCGGCGGATGCAAGAACGCAAATCGCGCAACATGAAGTCGAGACGAAGGGATGCGGCAACCCTTGCCAGCGAGATCGGATATTTCGAATGTAACGTCTTTCGCCGCCTTTGGAGCGGAAAGAGCAAACGAACGGTGCGTCGTCTCGTTGACCGCAGAGATGTAGTCAAGCGACACACCCTTGTCGTGCAAATCGAGGGCGAGCCCCAAGATGTCCGCCTGTGCCGCCGGCGTCTCCCCGAAAAGCGCATCTGGATCCCACGGCTGTGCAAGAAGCTTCGGAAGCCCAGTTATCGCGGCTATCCTTGCCGAGAGCTTTTCGACACGTTCGGAGTCCTTCCGCTTGCGTTCTTCCGCCAATGCGCCAAGGAAGGAGATGTATCCGCGCTCATCGCCCTTGGCGACAGAGTCGACGGACGGCTTCTCGCCATAAGCCGCCTCGAACACGGCGATCTCGTGCGCCGAAGCCTTCGCAAAGCTGCCGATGGCGACATAGCCCATGTCATCCACGTTCTTGAAGCCGTTTCCACCGGCAAGCGACCATATCGCCGCACGCTTCAAACCTTTTACGTTGGTCGGTACGCTCATGCACACATTCATCCGTATCATGTCGGAAAACTTGTAGTGCTTGCGCTCAATCGAAACGAATGGGATACGGACTTCAGCCTGCCATCCGTTCGAGTCGGCCTTTGCCACCCCTTCCCAATCTGGCGTTACAAACGAATCCCCGTCCGCACCATCCTGACGGTCGCCGTTTGCGGCTATAGAAAACTGGTAGAATCCGTTCGCGCTCTTTGACCTGGCGAAGAAGAACTCGACTACGCTGTTGCCATGCCATATATCCCCGTCACGGCGGACGTGTTTCTTTGCAATGCGATACTGCCCGTCAACTCGCCAAGCGACATATAGATTCAGGCGGTCACGCTTCAGGGCGAATCGGCACTTTACGGAAGTCTGAGGCTGTCCGTCCAGATCCAGAAAATCCTCATGCCACGACATCCGTCCCCAGTCGGAAAAGTCACCGTCAATGGTTAGCGGCTTCTTACCCCACGGAAGTTCGATGGCCTTGAGCGTTGCCGGAAGCGTTGCTTGTGCAGCAACCGACAATGCCATCACCAGCAAAAGAACAAGCGATTTCTTCATACCGTAAAGTCGTGAACTCCGCCTTGCAGATTCAGAACCCCTTATGTACCTTGGTAATTTCAAAACCTGGCAGAGGGATTACCTCACCTGGAAAACGAATCCTATATATCCATTCAACGTTTGAATCGTACACGGACCTTCAAGCGTATACGAGAAAATATCAGTCGAACTCTCGGTAATCTTAGTCTGCGAACCGCCGTCCGGAGTATAGACGAGCTCGTAACGCGTATTCCGATCTGACGACTTAGGCGTCACCGACACAGCAACCGACTAGCCTTCCGGCACGACAACGTTCCGCAGGGTATTTGTCGTCACATTCGGTCCCATCTCCTCAATCCTTCCGCGCGAGCCCAGCATTCTGGCAAAATCACCGCGGAAATCATATTCACCGCAGCCGATATCGATCTTGCCATTATAGACGCGCTGACCGTCAGCAACGTCACGATCATTCCGGAACTGCTCAAACTGAGTGGGGAAGTACGTATCGTAGTAGTCATTGACACCGGCATCTATGAGCACAGACGCCGTCTTCGGACGGAGATCGTCACCGAGATTGTCGTCCTTGGCGACATTGTAGAAACATGTATTGTTCTCATCGACAATCGATGCATCATCAACCCCAGAATCTTCACGTATTCTTGCAAAAGCACAATTATTCAAACTAAATTTATAACCTTTATTCTTATCAGGCATGCTCGCCGCTGTAATATACGAATTATAGGCAGATATATTAGCCCACGCTCGCGCACCGCCTTTCGCAATGGTGGAGTTCAGGATAATTGACTTACCCCTGCAATAATATGCATAGTCTTCACCACCGTCAACATAGCAGTCGACAATGCTCGTCTTGTCTAATATCTGGTAGTTTCCGCCATTTTTGTCATTAGTATGCACATAACAACGAATAAGCCAGCCGTGGCTCTCATCTGAGTACGCTACACTGCCACGATTGCCAGTACCATTCCCCGTTATCTCACAATCGATTAATGCCGCCGATTCTTTAAGGTAAGCGCCGCCCCCGCACGTACGCGCCGCTTTGGCATCTTCCGTATTGTCCGTGCGTCCACCTGTCAGCTTGAAGCCTCGCACATAGCCATTTTTCTCCACCGTAACGCAACGGACGGCATTTGGTCCATTACCGTACTTGTCCGCAGTCTCTGAAGTTGTATCGGAAGCACCCTTGATGATCGTTTCCTTGAGCGGCCACTCGTCCGCAACAAGTCCCACGCCTGCCTTGACGGTGACGCGGCTATTGGCGCTCGCATATTCCTCGCCTTCCGCAAAGGAATCGTATATTCCTGCCGCCGCATGGACGACATGACCGGCATTCTCCGTTGCCAGCTCCATCGCCTTGTCGAGCGTTTTGCGCGGATAGTTCCTGTGATAGCCCTTGTTCGCGTTGTCTCCGTCCGGGCTTACGTACCAGTCCTTCTGGTTTTCCTCATAGACGGCTTTGATTACATAATCTGTACCAAATTTCCATTTTAGCGATACGGTTACGGGATAATCATTCGTCGTGCCGCCAAACGAGTAAAATTCTCCATTAATCTCGATACCGGCAAGCAGTTTTTCAGAAGTAAACTTACGAGAAAAAGTAAGTTCCTTATTGAAATCTTCATCAAACTGTTCCTCGCCAATCTCCGCTCCATCAATTACAAGGGCGTTATCTTCATCGGAAATTGCCAATTTATACGTATCCATTCCTTGAAACTCACCGCAGCCGACATCAATCTTTCCGTTAACCACACGTTCACCGCCGTAATAATCTTTGCCGCATTCATCAAGCCACGCCTGCTTCCACCCGTTGGTTGCTTCAGCATAATTTTCAAGAGTTCCGCCGTCAATCGCTTGCGAATTTACCGACGGACGAAAGGTTGCTGGATCATAAGGAGCCGTCTTGCTATTAACCACCCGGCAATTATCATCAACCACTGTGCAGCCGTCATAGAATTCAAAATAAGAGAATGTATTGTAATGATAAGACTTGGAGTCATTGGCATTTTGATCGGAATATGATGCACCCTCTCCGATATAAAGGCAATTCCTGACACATCCATTTTGCCGAAAGTAACTATTCCCTGAAAAAGTACAGTTATAGGCATAACAAGTTCTGTAAAATGATCGATCAGACTCCACTAGCGAATCTATAATTTTCGTCTTAGAATCCCCCAGATACCCTCTGTTATAAGATACAAACCTACACCTAAGTGCAGTTCCTCCATTCATTGTACCGCCTCGAGTTGACTTATAGCAGCCATTATTCGAAAAATCACACTCCACAAGCAATCCTGCACCAAGTGAGGCTCCGCCAAACTCTTCTTCAGCGCCAGTACGTCCATCCTGCAAGGTAAAGCCTTTCACAATGCCACAAGCATAATCAGCTCCCTTTGGCACATCGAGAAAGAATACACAACGAACAGCACCGTTAGTATAGGCATTCTTGCTTGGATCTTTAGAAGAATAGTCACCACCCGATCCCGTGATAAATGTTGCCGAACGCGCTCCGCTTGCCTTCAGCGCAACACCTGCCTTCACCTGAACGCGGTTGATCGTTTTTCCCTCTCCGTTAACGGTACCGCCTTCATTGTAGTTACCCTCCGCCGCCCAGACGGTATCGCCCGCAACGACGCGCTC
>JAFXEA010000074.1 GCA_017521065.1 Kiritimatiellia bacterium
CTCCATCAAGTCGACATTCTCCAATAAAATCGCTTTCAAGAACGAAAGCTGTTATAACGAACGTCCCATGCATGTTCTGACTTGGACAAATATCCGTTGTGATAACGTGGGCACACATACAGACGAGGTAGGGGAGAATTCCCTGATTGGAATTCTTCGCAATCGGACAGGACTTGACGGGTGGGATATGCCGAATACGAACGAGTGGGAAGTGGCTTGCCGAGCCGGAACGACCACAGGGCTCAACAGCGGAAAGAATCTGACATCCCGTTACGCGTCGTGTCCCAATCTGAACGAGGTGTCGAGAAATTATTATAACAGCGGTACAAAAGACGAAGGTTACAGCGCGTCGACATGTGATGCGACGCAGGGTTTGGCTCCGGTTGGCTCCTATGCGCCAAACGCATTCGGTCTTTACGATATGCACGGAAATGCGATCGAGTGGACGTTGGATCATTTTGCCCGTAGTTCAACTACTATGCCTTACGGCGCGTATCAGAGAGGTGGAGCCTTTGATATGAATGCCACCCGTTCTTGCCGATCTTCATACCGGAACAATGCTGAACCGTGTCATTTCAATACTTTAAGAAACGGGTGCCGCCTGATTCTGAAGTTCAACTAAGAGGAAATAGTCCATATGCGCATTTATGTGACTTTATTGTCTATTGCCGCTCTTCTTCCGGTATTTTGTCAGGGGGTTATTGTCGCCGAAAGAGGTGTGAAGCCGCAGTATGCCATTCGCTTTGCCGCAGACGCTGGAGAAAATGTGCGTTATGCCGCGCTGGAATTCGGTGATTATGTCGAGCGGATTGTCGGCACAAAGTTGCCTATTGTGTCGGATGGATCCATGCCAACACCGCAGGTTAAGGAGAGTGAATCAGTTTCAGGTGTCTTATCCGCGGAAATTCATGTTCCGCCTGTTCCGTCGCCAAGGTCGATAGTCTTGCGGGAAATTAAAGATCCGTCGCTTGGAGATGACGGCTTTACTGTAAGGATGGCGTCTGATGGCGATGTGATGGTTTCAGGTGGCAAACGAGGAGTCCTCTATGCTGTTTACGAACTGTTGGAGCGTTACGGAGGTGTCGGTTGGTTCGCAAGCTGGAGGACGGTTGTGCCGCAATGCGAGCGGTTTGAGCTGCCGGAAGGACTATATATCCGCGAGAAACCGGCGTTTCCTGTCCGCACTACTGCATGGCTCGACAGTAAGCGCAACGGCGATTTATGTGCCCGGTTGCGGCTGAATGGCGTGAGATGCCCAGTGGAGGCGAAGCATGGAGGCTCAGGAATGCGCCCTGCGCGTGGCAACGGACATACCTTCCACCGCTATATGCCGCCCAAGGAATTTTTCGCAGAGCATCCGGAATACTATGCGCTGGACGAGGACGGGAAGCGCAATCCCGGCCAGCCTTGTCTGACGCATCCAGAGGTTCTTGCCATTTTCAAGGAACGTGTTCTCGGTTGGATGCGGAAATATTCGGATGGTGATTTGTATATGGTTACGCAAAATGACAACCACATCTATTGTCGGTGCGATGGCTGCCGCCGTATATACGAGGAAGAAGGATCGCCGTCGGGTGCGGTTTTGCGGTTCGTCAATGCCATCGCCGAACATGTCGAGCATGAATTCCCCGACAAAGTCGTAGAGACCTACGCCTACATGTGGTCGCAAGAACCTCCGCGTCATGTGCGTCCGCGCCGGAATGTGATGATCTATCTCTGCAACGACGGAACGCAAGGCCCTCCCTACCTTAATCGGCACAAGACGCTCCTTGAGCAGCGCAATACGCGCTTTTCATTCGCAAAAACACTTGAAGCCTGGGCGAAGGTGGCTAGGCGGATTCATATCTTCGATTACAATACCAATTTTTCACGCACGTTCTATGCTTTCCCGATCGAATTGACCTTTGCTCCAAATCTCCGTTTCTATCGAGATTGCGGTGTGGAATACGTTAATGGATACGGCGGCGAGTACACGCTGCATTCTGACTTCGCGGAGCTGAAACTCTGGCTCTATGCGAAGCTGGCGTGGAATCCAGACCAGGACGTTCAGTCGCTCTTGGCGCGCTTCTTCGAGGGTTATTACGGCGCTGCCGCGCCGATGGCACGGGCGGCATTCGACATTCTTCAGCGCGAATATCCTGCAGACAAGTTTCTTGGCATGTACCAGCGCAACGAGGTAGTCTATTCCGACGAGACGTTGCGGAAGTGCGAGGCTCTCTGGGTGGCGGCGCTTGCGGCGGTGAAGGGCGATGAGGTGCTTGAGCGCAATGTCAGAATGTCTGCGCTCACGGTCGCATGGATGCGCTTTGAGCGGCGTCCTCTGCCAAAAAGGTTTTTCGCGACTTGCAATCCGGAGGCGTTTTCGTTTCAAGATGCGGAGTCGATACGGCTTGTGTCGCAGATTAGAGCTGCTCTTGCCGAATGTCGGGATATTCGCCTTGCGGAGAATAAGCTTGATCGCGATGAACAGCTTGCAATGCTTTCTTTGGTTGAGAATCCTCCTGCTCCGCCGAAAAACTGTGTCGGGAAACTTCTGTTGGAGGAAAAGAGCATGACACGTTTGGCGTGGTCAAATCGCGCAAAGTTTGAGGATGATCCCAAGGCCGGAGACGGCAAGGCCATGCGATGCTTCAACAAGAGTCATGGTCCGTCCGCACAGCTTTCATTTGCCGACATTGCTTTTGATTCCGGAGCCAAGTATCGGATTCGGGTGCGTGCAAGAATAGATCGTGGCGAGGCGGTAGACACGGCGGCGGCGCTTTCCATCTACATCCGGCGCAAAGGCCATGGATCACCGTTGGCGGCGAATGGGAAGAAAAGAGTGCGACGCACGTGGAAGGTTTCTGAAGTTTCGGAGGAATACGCCTGGTATGAACTTCCTGAGTGGACACCGAGAGGGGATGAAGTGTTTTTTGTGATGCGCGGTAGCTGTGATGCGTGGCCGAAAAACTTCACGGCGAAAGATGTTCCTGACTCTGTCTGGATAGATTGCATTGAAATTGTCCGGGAATTATGAAGTGTGTAATTCTGCCGACTTGAGAATTGCGGCACAAGTCAGCTGTCGTGATGCAAAAGGCAACACCAAAATGGAAATGGTGGTGAAGGACAACCGTGGATACGCATGGACGTACACAGTTCCTTTAACCGTAGAATGGAGTGATGTCATAATTCCTGCCGAGAAATTCCGGTATTACCGTCATGCCAATGGTATCAAGCCGCCAGAAGGTACGGAGTTTGACATCGGTAGAGCTATAGATATCCATTTCGGAATAGGAGAATGGTTGTTTCCGGAATCGGCTGAAAAACCTCACGGAATTGCCGTTGCAGGCGTGATATTCGAATGACTTCTCAGCAGAGGAGAAAAGGAGATGTTGATGAAAAGGATTGCTGTGTTTTGTTTGATGGCATTGTTTTTTTGCGAATGCATGGGCGCCGCAGAATCTGACTTGAATCTGTTCAAGGCGCAGAACTATGCGAAACTGCGCAAGAAATTGCGAGCGTTTTATCCTGACGAATGTCACGACAGATGCAAGGATCCTTCGTATATGATTTCGGAGAAAGCGATAAATGCCGATTTAGATGAATATGCCGCTTCACATCCCGGATATGATGCCCTTGATCTGCGCCAGGCATGTTATCGTTCCATGCAGAAGCATTTCGTTCCGTATTTATTTGCCGAGTCGCCGTTCTATTTCGAGGCAGGGGTCAATGGCGGTTGGATCATGCATAGAGCACCGGCACGTGGAGTGAACCGCTTGTGCCGCCGGTTTTACAATGAGCAGTCGCTTGTTCCTGATGAGGAATTCCGCATCCTTGGTGCGCGAGCCAAGGCGGCATTGTCGTTATGCTGCGGACCATTCTCCGACGATATGCACCATGTGCCACCAATCCGAACAATTCTCAAGAAGGGTTTTGGCGGAGTTCGCGCGGAAGTCGCAGACGCTCTCGCAAAGTGCCCGAAGAGTGATTCTCACGGGCGAAAACAGCTCGAAACCGCCTTGCTGGGATTGGATACGATACGCGTGATTCAGCTTAAATTCGCCAACCGTGCCGAGGAGATTCTCGCATCGGGCGGTCTGGATGAACCATCACGCCGCCGCATGGAGCGAATAGCCGCTTGTGCCAAACGTTGCCCATGGGAACCGCCCAAGACATTTTTCGAGGGCTTGAATACCTTGTGGTTCATTCGTGAGATTTTGGGATATGTTGATGGCGTGTGCATCTTTTCTCTTGGTCGACCTGATGCGATGCTGTACGATCTCTACAAGGCCGATATTTCTTCTGGGCGAATGACAGTGCAGGATGCGCGTGATTTGGTTGCACGTTGGCTTATTCATGCTGATGCCCATATGGATACGAATCTGACGATTGACAGTTATTCCGATCAAGAAGCAGAGATTCCTATGTCTCTTGGAGGCTGCGACAAAGATGGAAATCCAGTTTGGAATGAATTAACCGAAATGTTCTTAGATGCGCATTTGGGATGTGGTTGCGTTTATCCAAAACTGCATTGCCGGGTCGGTTCTAATTCCCCAGAGCCTTATCTACGTAAAATTAGCGAGCTTCTCATTAAGAGGCATGCCGTATTTACGCTTCTTAATGATGACCGTTATGTGAAACAGTATATGGAGGAAGGGTTCTCTCCGGAAGACGCCCGTTCATATATTGGCGTTGGTTGTTGGAATGGATATATTGACTCGGTGATGGATGTGGAAGGAGCTAACTATACTTCTCTGATACGCATTCTTGAACTGACGATACATAAGAATCCAGAATTGGAGAAGGAGCTGCGCATTACTCTTGAATCATTTGATGAGGCTGAAACATTCGAAGAAGTGGAGTCTATAGCATACCGCAATTTTATACGCTTTTTCCGTGATGTGTTGGCGACTTATACACGTTATGGAGGCGTTAATGCGAAAGTGTTTCCGCATCCGGTGTATTCTGTGTGTTTACGTGGCGGTATTGAGTCGAGGCGAGATACGACTGAAGGTGGAGTTGCATCGCGTCCGCGAATTATGACTTTGGGATTTATAGGTAATGCAGTAGATTCACTTTGTGCAATCCGGCAGTTATGTTTTGTAGATAAGATATGCTCGTTGCAAGAGTTCTTGAATGTGGTTCGTTCTAATTGGGCGGGGAAAAGAGGTCAGGAATTGCGGATGAGAGCATTGGCGGCGCCATATTGGGGAGATGGCGGCAAAGTGTCTACAGGTATGATGTCGCGTTGGATGAAACGAATTCGTGACGACATCGAGGGATTTCGAAATGATCAAGGCGGACAATATCGTCTTGCGGTTTATGCCTATCGTGAGTTTATGTATTGGGGACAAAAAACAAAGTCAACGCCAGATGGACGCTTTAGCGGAGATAGGCTTGCGCAAGGGTTTAGTCCAAGCGAGTATCGTTGCAAGGAGGGTGTTACAACGGTTATGAATTCCATTGGCATGTTGCCGCATGAGGCATTATATGCTTCTAACGCAAATCTTACATTTGACCGTTCGGTAATGAATGAGGCTATCATGTCAGCAATAATTCGTGTCTTTGTGAAGAAAGGATCTCACATGATGCAGCCGAACTGTAATTCCGTTGAAGAACTTTTGGATGCGCAGAAGCATCCTGAACGGCATCAGGACATCATTGTGCGAGTGTGCGGTTTCTCGGCGCGGTTTGTGTCACTTTCCAAGCGTTGGCAGGATGAAGTAATCAAGCGTCATAGATTGAGATAGGAATGCTGTGGGGACAGACCCTGCAGAAAGTACATACTGACCTTCGAGCGAGTACGTACTGACCCTCTGCGTTGCCCTTACTGACCCTTTTATAGGGAAAGTACATAGAAAGTGCAGGAGGGGAAGAGAATTGAAGTAGAAGTTGGAGTGGAGGTTTCGGTTTAGCTCATGTGGCTCATGCCGTTTCTTCATGCGGCGTTTTGTTTTGGACATGGGGCGTTTGCTGTTTGGTCATGCGGCGTTTTGAAATCTTCATGCGGCGTTTCCCTCTCCGTCATGGAGCACTCCCGTCCTGCCGCCATTGCGCCTGAGGTGTGAAGGGTGGTCACACAGAGATGTGAAGGGTAGTCACACCCCGATGTGATGGGTGATCACACCGCGGTGTGTTTGTGGAGTTGTCGGTATCGTGAAATGGCGCGCATAAGTCCAATGCGGTAGGAACTGAGGCCGGCTTGAATTTTGATATTGCGAATAAACCAAAGATTTTCTTGGTGGATTATATACACCAAACGCTCGTGTCGGCAAAGTTGGCGGCAATCGGCATAGTCTCTCCAGAATAGATAACGCGACCACGCTCTGCTTCAGGACAGATGTTAGCAAATGTTCTCAGCCCTTTGCACATGGAATCTGAAAATGTAGAAGAAGATTTGATTTCCAATGGATGAATTTTTCCGTCATCTTCAACAATCATGTCGATCTCGATGGATCCTGATGAGTTTCGGTAGAAATAGACATCAGATTCTTTTCCCTTGTTGAAACGGTGTTTTATTTCCTCGGAAACTACCAGATTTTCAAAAAGATTTCCTACAAGTGGATGTGTTGCGACCATTTCACTTGTGCGAATCCCAAGAAGATAAGATACCAGCCCTGTCTCAAAGAAGTATATTTTCGGTGCTTTGGTCTGACGTTTCCCGAAATTACGGTAGTAAGGTTTAAGAGGGAATATAATGTATGATGCCCGTAACACGCTTATCCAGTTGGCAATGGTTTTGTCGCTCACTCCAACATCTGCTGCAAGTGCCTGACGATTGATCAGTTGACCAACACGGCCTGCAAGCAGTTTGATGAATAGTTCAAAGCGATCTATATCTGTTACGTTGAGTATCTTGCGGACATCTCGCTCGATGTATGTTCGGAAATAGTCTGCATAGAATCTTGTGGGCGGAATGTTCGAATTGTATATTCTCGGCATGCTGCCGGTGAATATCATGTCATTTCTTTTTGATGTGTTGAATCCAGCAGAAGCCAATTCATTCGCTGAAAGCGGAAGAAGCTCGGCGATGCCTGTTCTGCCGGCCAATGATTCGCTTATCGCTTGAGCCAGTTCTGGCTGATGTGATCCTGTAATGATGAAGCGCCCATTCCCACTATTGTTATCAACCATAACTTGAATGAACTCGAGTAATTGCGGTGCTTTTTGGATTTCGTCGAGAATCATCCCGCTCGGAGCCGAAGCTATGAATGCCATAGGATCAGCAAGTGCGGAATCTCGCACATGCGAAGATTCGAGATTAAAATAAGCATGTTTAGGAAACAATGCCTTAACAAGGGTCGTTTTGCCTGATTGACGAGGACCCATTACAGTGACAACTGGATAATATCCAGCCATTTCCTTTACAATGTCTGATATTTCACGCTTTATCATCTCTTTAAAACCTTTTGGGTGTATAATATCACATTTGATAAAATCCTGCAATGTCGAATTTGTATTTCGGAATTACACGATATGGATACGATATTTGTAATGAAATTAGCGACATGGCGTGCTTTTCACTAAACCTAAAAACGGCTGTTGATTTCAACGCAGAGGCGAGATGCACCCGCGACGAGATGCACCTGCGACGAAGTCGTCAGGTTACCCGAGGCCACAGGCCGAGCCCCGTAGGGGGCGCAAGCGGTTGCGTCGTCGGGTTGCCTGAGCGACGCGAACCCGAAGGACCGCAAGGGGACGCGCGCCGCAAAGTAACGCAGAGAGACCCTGCAAAAAGTACGTACCGACCCTCAGCGTTGCCCGTACAGACCCTTTTTGTTAGGCATACCGGGAGGGGCAGCGTCCCCGCTGCCCGATTCGCTGTTGTACGGGCAACGAGGACGTTGCCCCTCCCGTGTGGCTATTGCTCTGGCAATGATATGTTGTGAGGATTGGTAGGGCGGGCTGTCCTCAGCCCGCCGCGGCGCGTTGGGGACAACGCGCCCTACCGTTATTGTGGCACAATATTCATTGCCGTATATATAAGTGCAAACGACTAGCCACTAACGACTGCCCACGATTCGCCACCATACCGGGAGGGGCAGCGTCCTCGCTGCCCGCGATTTGCCGTTGCACGGGCAACGAGGACGTTGCCCCTCCCGGGTTTTGCAAGTGTCTCAATGGTTTATGAAATAGACGAAATATCGGAGATTGTACGTGTTTTGCGCATATTTCATGAAACTGAGAATTACGCAGGCAAACTGTAAATAATGTGTGTGCAGTTAAAATTACCATGGAGCATTTTATTGGCGGCGTGGTGCTGTATTCCTTCAATGCCCGGCGGCAATGAGTTTTTTTCGGCATTGCAAGCGATATAAATGGGGTCACGTGACCCTCATGCCAAGGGTAATCGCCGGCATAGTTGGCGATTTTACTGTAAATTCGCCAACTATGCCGGCGAATTGCAATTGACTTGAAAATGAAGTTGTGCTACAATCTGTGCCGTTTCTACAAAAAAGCACGAATAAATGACATAACCATGTATATTGCACGTAAACTTGATGTAGCCTCTGTCCTGAAGAAAAAGTCATGTTTTTTGTTCGGGCCTCGCCAGTGTGGAAAATCATCTCTTGTGCGTGAAACGCTACCGGATGCACATATGCTGGACCTTCTTTCCGGTGACACATTCACTCGCCTTGCTAGAAATCCCAACTACATCGAAGAGATATGTTGCGACAATCGCCCTGTTGTCATAGATGAAATCCAGAAGCTGCCATCCCTTCTTGATGAAGTTCATCGTCTCATCGAAACAAAAGGCATGCGATTCCTTCTTACCGGGTCGAGTGCGCGCAAATTACGCAAAGGTGGCGTGAACCTTCTCGGCGGACGCGCCAGGGTGCGCAATCTGCACCCGTTTTCAGCCTCGGAACTCGGCGATGCTTTCGATCTTGATCGAGCCATCAACCATGGTCTTGTTCCAGGTATATGGGATTCCGATGATCCAGAAGAAGATCTCGCCGGATATGTTTCTCTCTACCTTGAACAGGAGATTATGCAAGAAGGTGCAACAAGGAATCTTCCTGCGTTCAGCCGATTCCTTGAAGTTGCGGCGCTTTCGAACGGCGAGCAGATAAACTATCAGGCTATAGCGTCAGATTCCCAGATCCCTCGTACAACCGTTCAGGAATACTTCAAGATTCTCAAGGATACACTTCTGGCAGAGGAAGTCCCTGTCTGGAAAAAGGGACGTTCCCGCAAGACCGTCGAGACGGCAAAATTCTATCTTTTCGATACAGGTGTGACGCGTCGTCTTCAAGGACGGAAAGCGCTCACGAAAGGAACACCTGAATACGGACATGCCTTTGAGAGTTGGATTATGCACGAACTTTCAGCATATGCCGATACGTTTCGCAGAGACGCAGAAATTTCCTATTGGAGAACACGCACAAATCTTGAAGTGGATTTTATCGTCAATGGTGAAGTCGCAATAGAAGTTAAAACAACCCGCAACGTAACGAAGGACGATCTCAAAGGGCTTCGAGCGATCGCCGAAGAAGGGTCGTTCGCACACCGTATCCTTGTCTCCGACGAGCCTCGCAAACGCGAAATAGACGGTATTCTTATCCTCCCTTGGAAAGAATTTCTCGATGAGCTCTGGTCGGAACATCTGTTTTAAGATTCCCATCGATTGGAATGCTGCGGTGACAGCCCCTCTGCAAAGTTGATACTGACCCTCTGCGTTGCCCTTACAGACCCTTTCTTTTAGGCATACAGGGAAAGTGCTTAGGGAGTACAGTCAAAGTGCTTAGGGAGTAAGTGCTTAAGGAGCGCTTCAGTATGTCAATGCGTGAATGACAATCGGCCGAGAGGTAATCACCAAAATCGCATAATGCAATTTAGGTGAGGATTTAGGCCGGTGGAAAAATCCTCACCTATTTTGCAAAATGCAATTTAGGTGAGGATTTTGTATTGTGTTTCGATTCGTGGTTTAGTATAATTCTGTACATGAAAAAGGCAAGAAGAGAGTTTTTCGGAAGAGAGTCCGAGTTTGCGCAGCTTTCCGGTCTTTGGAGAAAGCGGGTAGCTTCTTTGGTGACATGTCGTGGACGGCGCAGAATTGGAAAATCGACTCTCATAGAAGAATTTGCGATACGTTCGGGAGCTCGATTCATTAAGCTTGAAGGACTCAGACCTAAGTCAGGCATGACAGAGCGTGATCAGTTGGCGTTCTTTGCCGCAAAGCTTTCCGCGCAGACGGGCTGCGAGTCCACACCTCCGGCTGACTGGTATTCTGCGTTTGTCAGGCTTGACAGGGAGCTGCACGATCAAGAGCAGACAGTGGTTCTTTTTGATGAGATTTCATGGATGGCGCAGTATTCATTGACATTTCCTGAGATCCTGAAAAACGCTTGGGATGATCTTTTCAAGAAGCATCCACGCCTTGTGCTTGTTTTGTGCGGCAGCGTCTCAAGTTGGATACGTGATGCCATAGTCCGTAATCGTGCATATGTAGGGCGTCGCTCTCTGGATATGGTTGTTGGCGAACTTGCTCCAGCGGAATGCGTTAAATTCTGGGGGCGACATGCAGTACGGATAGATACGCGGGAAATTGTTGATGTGCTTTCAGTTACAGGTGGAATTCCCAGATATCTTGAGGAGGTCGATCCGTCGCTTTCCGCGCTTGAAAATATCAAGAGACTTTGCTTTGCGCCGCAAAGCGTCCTGCGTGAAGATTTTGATGATATGTTCAACGATGTCATTACCGCGCAATCAAGATTTTCATCACGCGTGTTGAAAACATTTGTGTCTGGAGCGAAAACGGCTACAGAGGTTGCAACGGCTCTGAAGATTGAAAAGGGCGGGGATGTCACTACATCCATAGAGAATCTGCGCGAAGCCGGTTTTCTTGCAGAGGCAGGGCGCGTCAATCCTGAGACGGGGACAGAATTGCGGGAACGCAGATTCCGTTTGCGTGATAATTACGCCAGGTTCTATTTGAAGTTCATAGATCCGCATAAGCGCATTATTGACGACGGAGCTTTTTCATTTGCATCACTTGATGAATTGGATGGCTATGAACCGGTGATGGGGCTCGCATTTGAAAATCTTGTCGTCAACAACTATCGGCTTTTGATTCCGTTTCTTCATTTGGACGGGCTTGTGATCACTTCGGCAGGACCGTATATTCGACGAGCCGGCACGGGAGCGCGTGGACGGAAGGGCTGTCAAATAGATTTGCTGATACAGACTCGCAGAACGATTTGTGTTGTTGAAATAAAACGCCGTCGTGAAATTGGTCGAGAGATTATCGACGAAGTGGATAAAAAAGTGCGTGCCATAAAAAGGCCGTCAGGAGTTTCCATACGCACAGCGCTCGTCTATGATGGGCATTTGTCTCCAATAGTTGCCGCAGATGGATACTTTGACGCAATCGTTCCCTTTAGTGAGTTCCTGAAGTTGAAGGAGTAAACTCCAACATTCTGTTTTGCATACTCATATAGGCAGATACGTCATGGGGCGCAGTTCCGCTTGAATTGCACAGCGCAAAGCACTTTCAGCAGATTTCAAGAAACAATTGTCTTGCGTGTCTTGCACGTCATACCCCAAGTATGCAAGCCGCGAAGCTCACAACAGAAAAGTTAGACATTGACGACAGTAATTTTCCACTGCAGGAAGTGGAGAGGAAAGGTAACTGCAGAGGATTTTTGCTATAATGCGAAGTGTTTTTATGAGTGAAGGTGGTGTATGACAAAAAAGATTATTCTGACAAGTTGTTTGGTGGGCGTATTTGTAGTTGCAAAGGGTGTGTGTGCGGAAAGCAATGCTTCTGATGCATACAGTCAGCTTTGGAATACCGAGGTGCAGTCGCAGATTGATTTGCGCATAGAGAAGCACCGAAAGGCAGATGGAAAGTTCGAAGTGCCTGTTCCGGACGGCACGGAGGTAAGGGTCGAGCAGGTTTCCCATGCGTTTCAGTTTGGCTCGCACATCTTCAACTTCGATCAGCTCGGACGCGATGACTGGAACGACCTATACAAGGCGACGTTCACAAATCTTTGGAACTCTGCAACCCTGCCGTTCTACTGGAAAGGAATGGAACCGGAAGAAGGTGCTGTACGATACGGTGCGGGATCGCGCGATTGTGCGGAGTTCTGGAATTCCGTTTGTGGGATGTCCGCCAAGGAAAAATCACAATTCATAGAATATCGCCGCCCAGCACCGGACCCGCTTCTTGATTTCTGTGAGAAGAACGGCATCTCTCCGCATGGACATGTGATGATCTATCCGCCGTTTCATCCTCCGTGGACGACAAATGGTGTGGATGCAGCAGTTCTTGGAAAGCGTTATGAGCGTCGTATCCGTCAGTTGGGCGCGCACTACGGCGCAAGGATTCCGCAGTGGGATGTGGTGAACGAATCGGTTGACCGTTCATGTACGATGGATGGACCATTCCATGATAAGGTGTGTTGGGGGCGTCCGAATCTGCTTGTCCCGGAGGACTACACGTTCCGGTGCTATCAATGGGCGCAGTCGGCCTTGCCGAACGGCGTGAAGCTTGCCGTAAATGATTCGTGGCGCAACATCTATGTGCCTTTTGTAAGGACTCTGATCGACCGCGGCGCCAAGATCGATATCGTGGGGATTCAGATGCATATCTTTAGCGCACAGCAAGCCCGAAAGATTGCATCTGGAGAGCCATGCATAGCCAATGGTACATCGTGGGCGCCTAAAGATCAGATTGAGATGCTGAAGAAGCTCGACACGCTTGGGCGACCGATCCATCTTTCCGAAATCACTATTCCCGCCTTTGAAGATTCTCCTGAAGGGTGGGCGCAGCAGGCTAAAATAGCAAGGGACAATTACCGTCTTTGGTTCTCATGGCCGTCGATCTATCGAATCACATGGTGGAACATGGTTGACTACACATTCCACAAGGAATCGCTTGCGTCGGGTCTGTTCACTAAAGATATGAAGGCAAAGCCTGTGTATTATGCGCTCGACAATCTCATAAACCACGAGTGGAAAACTCTTCTTACGGTCAAGGCGAAGGGCGGCAAGGTGTCGTTCCGCGGATTCAAGGGATGTTACAACCTTGAGTGGAAGAATCCGGACGGCACATCCGGTTTTAAATCCATTGAGGTAAAGTAACCTGTTGCCGATTGGCAAGGTGACGGTCCGACCGGCGCATCTGAAAGACAGGATGGATTTTCTCCGCGACATCAATATCTATGACGAAAAAATCGGGAAGACCGTAAAGACGGTGAGGTTCCGTCCGGGCGAGCCGGTCCGGGCTTCCTATGTGATGGAGTCCGACGACCTTTACGTGCGCGCACGCATAGAGGAGAAGGGGGCAACATTCTGTACGGCACCACTTCATCCGCAAGGTGTGCGTGTCGCCTGGACGCAGCCATACGGATGCTAGTAGGCTTTAAATCATTGGGGGGCGGGAGATTTTCGTCAGTGAGAATTCTGCAACGAAATCTTCGGCGTCGGCGAAGCGGTCGAATGCGCAGTCCAAGGTGTCGGCGGCATGGGAATCTGAATTCAGCACGAATCGCACGTTCCGTTTCCGCAGCATGTCCCGGAACGTCGCCGACGGATAGGCGTCGTTCAGCCAACCGCGCGAGATCGCTCCTGTGTTCAGTTCCACAAGTTTTCCGGATTTCGCGACGGCATCGGCGAGAAGCTCCAGTTCGTGAAGGTACCAGTCCGCCGTCTCGTCAAAGTACGGATGCTTTTCGTTGAACTTCCGGCAAAGGTCGGGGTGTCCGAGAATGTCGAAGTCGAAGCGTTCAACCATTTCCCGTTCCTGTGCGAAGTAGGTTTGGAGATAGGCCTTTACGTCTCCGGCGAAGTGACGGCTCAGGCCTTCATGCAGAAGTTCTGGCGTGTGGTCGACCGGAACGCGTTCGCCGTCCGGGGCGATTACGTAATGGACGGAGCCTATTATGTAATCCGGCTTGAATTCGGCGTAGCGCGAACGGTCAGGATCCGTTGCTCCCGGGATGTAGTCCGCCTCGATGCCGCATAGGACCTTGATCTGTACGGCATATTTTTTTGCGAGCTTGCGTACCTCTGTGAAATATCCGGGCATCTTCAATCTCGGGACAGTGCATGCGTTGTCGTCTGGATATGTCGAATGGGAGGAGAATCCAAGTACGTCAAATCCTTTCTCTATAGCAGAGAGAATCATCGCCTCTGGTGTGTCCCGTCCGTCGCACCAGACGGTGTGTGTATGGTAATTTGTTTTCATCCGCAATATCCTTTATGAAACGGCGAACATTATAGTATTTATGCTCCATAACCGCAATCATCACTTGTCGAAACTGGTGATAAAATACCACTTTGCGGCAATACGTGCGGAAGAAATACAGCACCTTCTCCCGTTCATGACGCGGATACCGATAGATTGTCCTGTGGCGCACATATTCGGCCATGATCGGTTCGTGAATTTTTGGGGCAAATCCGATTTGCGTCAATTCGGCGGATGTGATATAATTAACGTTGTTTTTTATTTGCCGGTATAGCGTAGTGGTAGCGCAGCGGTTTTGTAAACCGCTGGTCGTGGGTTCGAATCCCTCTGCCGGCTCCAGACGATGTCTTTGGGAAATAGACAAATGTCGTTTTTAATACCATAAAATAAGGGTAAAATGCGATGTGGTGTTTTGAGTGTTGTGACAAGAGGGCGATTCATTGACAGAATTGGGCAAAAAATCTTGCGAATTTTGCGAGCAAGGCAGAAGAGGAGGCTTATTTCAAGATTTGGCCTCAATGCTTCAAGTCAGAGGTTCAACAAGAAGCTGCCGAAAAAATGGGTAAACTCCAACCGCAGTGAAGTTGTCACGGTGAAGTTTGAGTGAAAGGAAAGATTGTGGTATACTTTCACACATTTAGCATACAAGTAAAGAAGGTGCATAAGAGATGTTCAACAACAAGGTGTACCACAAGATAGACGCTCTTTCCGGTAGCGTCGCCACGCTTCGCGCCGAGGGCGTGAAATACAATGAGATCGCCGAGATTGAATCCCGTGCGGGGACTTCGCTTGCGCAGGTGATCAAACTCGATGGACCGAATGTAACGCTTCAGATCTTCGCCGGTGCGCGTGGTGTCGATACTGCGGCGAAGGTGCGCTTTCTTGGAGAGACGATGAAGGTACCGTTCTCGCAGTCGCTTTTGGGGCGTGCCTTCACCGGTGCGTGTGTTCCGCGTGACGGTGGGCCTGCCATTGACGAAAATCCGTCTCCCATCGGTCAGCCGTCCGTAAACCCGGCGCGTCGTGTCATGCCAAACCAGATGGTGCGCACGAACATTCCGATGATAGACCTTTTCAACTCACTGGTGAAGTCCCAGAAACTGCCGATCTTCGCCCGTGCAGGCGAGCCGTACAACGATCTTCTGGCCCGCATCGCGCTTCAGGCAGACTCCGATGTGATCGTCATCGGCGGCATGGGCCTCAAGTACGACGAGTACCTCAAGTTCCGCAGCACGCTCGACAAGTCCGGTGCGCTCGCGAAGACCGTCATGTTTGTGCACACAGCAGCCGACCCTACGGTTGAGTGCATGCTCGTTCCCGACGTGTCGCTTGCCGTCGCCGAGAAGTTCGCCCTTGAGGGCAAGGATGTGCTGGTGCTCCTTACGGACATGACGTCCTTCGCCGACGCAATGAAGGAGATCGCAATCACGATGGAGCAGATTCCGTCCAACCGTGGCTATCCGGGCGATCTCTACTCGCAGCTTGCCGCCCGCTACGAAAAGGCGGTCGATTTCAAGGACTCGGGATCCATAACGATCCTTGCTGTTACGACGATGCCGGGCGATGAC
>JAFXEA010000075.1 GCA_017521065.1 Kiritimatiellia bacterium
GAACCGCAAGACCAACACACACCAGCTTTCACTCCATCAGGCCGTATCCATTGCGGGAAATAAAAGCCCGCTTTTTCATCCTTCCATACTCCAGGCATCTGGACCGAACCTGCCGGACGCGCCAATACAAAATTCCGATATGCCCCCCATGCAGGCTTCGGCACAAAATTACTGTGCGTAAGACCGAAATGATGTTCACTGTAGAACGGATCTATTTCCGGCGAACGAAACTCATACCAGAAATACTGTTCTATACCTTCTGCAAATGAAATCGCCATTGAACGAACAAGATAACGAGCCTGCCCATCCTCACCGACAGAACCAAAATTGGGAACAGTCCCCGAAACAATTACACAACCATTCTTCCCTCCGTTTAGGCGTGTCACACTTGCTACCACACCCTCATTTCCTTTTGCATCCCGCCGTATCAACAATGGAATGAATTCATCTCCCGATCGCAAGAGGCGGGATGTTTGATATCGTGACGCTTTTTCGCCGGCTGGATCCCCTTTAAATCCTGCGATACACGCGGCGGAGGTCGGGAATGAACCCTTTTCAAGCGGTTTCACAGCTTCATACCAAAATGAACCGTCAATACGAAGCGACTCACGAGCACGCTTACCGGCCTTGAGTGCATTTCCATCATCGATCTGAAATACCCCAGGCGATATTTCTCTGGCAGGATACCACATTGGCATACCACCCAGAACGGCCAACACACCACCACGCTCTACAAATGCGCGCACATCGTCAAAGGTATCTACTGGAAAACTTTCATCAAACGGATATACCACAAGATCAACATTGCCAGCCGCAAGACGCTCTTTCAGTCGAGCGCCAAAGCATGTTTCAGCAGTCGATCCCTGCGGCAACCCCTCAGACAACGCCTCTGAAACACCACCGTTGACATGCGACGTGGCGGCATACACGGCACGCCACGATTTCATTTCCGGACGGGCGATCTTAAGTCCGGCAAGGAGAACATGAAGATCTTTAACCCGTGCATCATGCGTAGGCCAGCCATGTTCTGTAATAACAATTGGCTTATGGGCATCACCATATCTGGTCATCAGGTCACGTAGCTTTTCAATTTCATTCGACACCCACCCTTCCGGTGCGCGAGGATGACAATACGGATGAACATTCACAACATCAAAATACTTCGCACCGCCAAGCTCATACACCTTGCCGAGAAAATCAAGAGCAACACCGGCAGTTCCGCTGAAGAGAACCCGAACATCGGGCTTCACCTTCTTTGCAGCCGTGTAGGCAGTGCGAAGTATCTCAAAATATAGCTCTGGGGTACATTGCCTCCATAGATTGACTTCATTCCAAATTTCAATATCTGGAAACTTATCACCATACCGGTTCATGACCGCTTCTACAAATCTGGCATATTCCGGAAGATGGTTCCATACAGGACGCGCCCAGTGCGGAGGACAATCCACTATTGGAAGGAATGTAAGCCCGGCGGCCTCCTGCTCGGCAACAATCTTGTCGTAGCGGGTAAAATCAAACGGTGCATTTGGGGACTTTTGCACATGCTGCCACTGAAGACCGCAACGCACACGTTTTATACCGGTCGCCGCAATCCACCTGCACTCTTCCACTCGTTCCGAGGAATTCGTAAGCCACAGCAAATGAGCGTTCACTCCATACGGAGAATACTCCGGCGCGGCATTCACCTCAAATCCGGCATAACACGCAAAGATGGCCAGCATGCCGAGATGACGCCAAAAAGTCATCGTAATGATTCTCATTCCAAATCTCCTTGGTTTTTTAAAAGATGGAGCGATTATAAAACACATTACTCCGCTTACCGTATTCAACCAAACAAAAAGAGCGTAACTTTTGCGCAATGGTATTTTATTTCTGGAGTCCATTTATTCGTCGCACACAAACATACAGGCCCAGCTTTACACAAATAACAATAGCATTTATCATCAATGCATTCTCAGCACATTCTCTTTACGCCAATCGCTCATTGACATGCCGGTACGAATACTGAACGCCTTGCGAAGTGCCGCCCCGCTTGGAAAACCACAGAAGTCAGGAATAGAGGAAAGAGACCGATTAGGATTGCGGAGAAGTTCAAAAACCCTGGCAAATCGCACTTCGTCGATTTCATCGTGAATACTCCGCCCAACAGACTCACGAAAATGCATCTCAGCGGTACGTCTCGGCTCTCCCATAAAAGAGACTACATCGGACACTGAAATGCCGTCACACGCTGTTTTTCGTATGAATTCCAAGGCTTTTGCTACCGACCGCCTGTCAACCGCAATCCTTCGAGTCGATTGACGGACGACCAATCTGGACACTCCAAACTGACGGAAAGAAGATTTAATTCGCTCGCCATCTACTATCCGTCCCAATGTTTCCATCGCAAGATATCCGCCCTGCACGAAATCTGGCTCGACAGAAGTGAGCGTTATTGGCAGATTCTCACATACCACCTCATCGTTATCCACTCCAACAATCACCATCTCGCCCGGTACATCAATACCCTGTAAAGTGCAGATATTTATCACATACTCCCCTACATAGTCGTTGGCGACAAAAAGTCCGCATGGACGCGGCAAGGAGCAAAGCCAGTCCTTGAGCTTCTGCTGCCAGACGTGAGGCTTAAGCTCTCGGACGGGGCTGAACACAAAACAACCTTTCCCCGCGCGATTAATCCTGCCGACAAACGCATCCCGCCTTTCATCTGACCAGAATATCTTCTGGTTGTATGAGACAAACCCGTAATTCATGAGTCCAAGACCAAGAAGGTGATCGGCGGCGGCGCGTGAAATTGCAGCAGGATCAGACCCTACATAATGACCACTTCGACAATTAAATCTGTCTGCATCCAGGTACACTACGGGAACATCTCCGAATACCCGCTCATCTATCTTACCTGCGACACCACCGCTTTCCGCTATTACACCAATCGGTCTCCAAAAATCCAACTGCCGCGCAACATTCACTTCGTGGAATGCTCGTTCAATGACCTGAACATGCCAGTCTCGCTCGCCTACATACCGCAAAACGCCTTCTATTCTGTTATGGCAGGCGTGCCGCGTTCCGGATATAAAACACAAAACCGTTTCCATGTGCGGATCAGTTTCCGATCATTCCTTGATGCGGCAGCGGTAGCGACCGTGTCTGGTTCCTCCTAGAAAGTGCCAGACAACTACGAGCGAACCATCTTTATCCTTATGACCGCAGGCGGCGATTTCATGCGTACCGTACAATTCGAACAGGGGTTCGATATTCGAATCCGAGAACTTCCATTTTGTACGTGCCCATCCACCATCGCCGATTGAAAGTTTCTGCCCGGATATCTCGAGCTCCCAACCGTCAGCCTTTCTCTCAGCGATCTGTCCAGAGAAGCCTGGAAATGGCTCTTCACACCTGTCATCCAGAGGGAGCGCCAGATTCGCACACTTTTTGCGCAATGAGGCAAGCCCCGTTTCATCGGCCTCGACAGGCGCATCCTTAAAGGCCGGCAAAAGGTGTTCCCAGATGAGATTCAACTCCTTTTGCATATCGCCAAGTCCCGCGCTTACGGAGACAACGGCGTTCTCCTTGGGGAATACGACGGTAAGCTGTCCGCCGGCTCCATCGGCGCGATACGCCCCGTGGCGGCAGCGCCAAAACTGAAAACCGTATCCCTGCACCCAGTCACTGCCGTTGCCGACGACCTTCGACTGCACCACGATCGGTCCGGACCACGTGTGGCGGCTTGTCGCGAGCATGATCCATTCGCGGGAGAGGAGCTGTCTACCGCCCCAGCGCCCTTCCTGAAGCAGAAACAGACCGAATCTCGCAAGGTCACGTGTTGTCATGTTCATACCCCATCCGCCACAGGCTATGCCGACAGGTGACGTTGTCGACCAGGGGCTCTTCATCCCCAACGGCTTGAAGAGTTTTTCGCTGAGATAGTCCATGAGTTTCATGCCGCTTTTCCTCTCGGCTATGGCAGCAAGTATATGTGTCGCGCCGGAATCGTACTTAAACCGGGTACCAGGAGGAGTTTCAATATCATTATGCAAGAACGCTTTCACCCAGTCGCCATCCTTCGACTTTCTCTGCGCATCGGTGAATGACGCGCCTACATTCATCGTCAAGAGATCGCGGACACGCATCTGCCGCAGATTCTCCGACATTACAACGGGCGACTTCTCCGGAAATATCGACACCACCCGTTCGTCCAAATCCACACGACCTTCATCAATCAGGAAGCCGATCGCAGTGGACGTGAAGCTTTTCGAGTGCGAATAAAGCATGTGTGGGTTTTCAAGCGTATTTTGCGGTGCCCATGTGCCCTCTGCTATTGTTTTTCCGTGGCGGACAATCACAAACCCATGATGAAAACCTCCAAGAGTCCCGTCGGCAGAGGCCTGTTCACATGCTTCAATCCACCTTTGTATTCCTCTTGAAGATACTCCCTGAGACTCGGGAGTGGCCAAATCCATTTCTACATCACTCACCTCGCCTTTAGAAATAAAGGCGACACCGATTAACAAAAAAGTAAAAGAAATTCGCATACAACTATCCTTGAGCCGATCAGTGCGCTTCGAGCCAGTTCGAGCCTACTCCTACGGAGACTTCAAGCGGAACGTCAAGCTGCATGGCACCCGTCATTTCGCGCACCGCAATCTCCTTGACCTGCTCGACTTCATCCTTCGGAACATCGAAGAGGAGTTCGTCATGGATCTGCAGCACCATCTTCGCCTTCAAACCCGCTTCCTTGAGCGCACGTGACACGCGCACCATGGCGAGCTTGATCATGTCCGCAGCGGTCCCCTGCACCGGAGTGTTGATCGCATCGCGCTCTGCGGCCATACGCGCGGTAGCGTTGCGGGACTTTATGTCGCGCAGCGTACGGCGGCGTCCAAGCAGCGTAACGGCATAGCCAGTCTCACGCGCTTTTTCAATAGCATCATCCATGTATTTGCGGACGGCGGGATACAGTTTGAAATACGTATCGATAAGTTCCGCCGCCTCTGTGCGCGTTATCTTGAGCCTCTGAGCAAGACCGAACGCCGATATGCCGTAGATGATACCGAAGTTCACCATCTTGCATTTCGAGCGTTGCTCCGGTGTAACCTCAGAAGCAGGAACACCGAACACGCGAGCTGCCGTATCGCGATGAATATCCTCGCCACGGGCAAATGCATCCTTCATCGCCGAATCGCCGCTCATCGACGCCATGAGACGCAGTTCAATCTGAGAGTAGTCCGCCGACACGAGCAGATGGTTCGCGTCACGCGGAACTACGGCGGCGCGGATGTTCTTGCCTCGCTCAGAGCGGACTGGTATGTTCTGCAGATTCGGTTCGCTGGACGAGAGACGTCCCGTCTCTGTGAGCGCCTGTGCGAACGTCGTGTGGATGCGCCCATCCTTCGGATCGATGCACTGCGGAAGCTTCTCCACATATGTGGATTTGAGCTTTGCGCATGCGCGGTATTCAAGAATGTCAAAAACGACAGGGTGCAATCCCACAACGCTCTGAAGAGTCTTTTCATCCGTTGACCAATGGCCCTTGGTGGTGCGCTTCACGCCCGTAGGATCGAGTTTGAGCCTGTCGAAAAGAAGTTCTCCAATCTGCTTCGGGGAATCGACATTCATTCCGGGATTGCCGAAAGCCATTATGGATTTCACGAGTCCCTGAATTTCGCGGTCGAGCGAAACCCCATACGCACGAAGGGCGGATACGTCGATATTCACGCCTGTCTTC
>JAFXEA010000076.1 GCA_017521065.1 Kiritimatiellia bacterium
CTTCATCAAAACGTTCAAGTCCATCGTCGGCGTCACACCATCGCGCTACCGCAAGCAGCACTGGTCCGTCACACCGACCAAAATATGATTGCGGAGTGAGGTAAGAGCGGCTGGATCGCGCGTGAAATCGGTCTGCGAACGCAGCAGCGGACGAACCATGTCCTCCACCGCCTTGCGGCCAAGCTTCCGCTCCGCACGCAGAAGATATTCATAATCCTCTTCTCCATCACGGATGTTGGCGAAACGTATCGAAGGCAATATGCGATTCTTGCCAGGATATAAGAATATGCCGTCCCCTGGCACTCCAAGATGGTTCCACGTATTCCAATCAGGGAAATACGTATCGGACTCGTCCAGCGGCACATTATCCGCTCGCCAATTGTTTACGTGCCAGAACAGGAATCCGTCTGCCCGGTGGAGCCACGTAAGATATCCCAGCATAAGCCTGCCCTCAACCGCCGGATATTCAAGCGATGCCATGTTCGCATAAGGGCTCGCCGGACTGCAGCATGTGTACCACCACACCTTCTTGCCCTGAGACCGCAGATAATCGGCAACTTTCTCGTCGTAGTCGTCAGAAACCGGACAGTACCAATCTGTTGTGACACAATTGAAACTGTTCGTGTGCCCCCTCACAAGATCCCGAAACATCTTCGTGGTGGTCATCACCGGCAGATTGGGGAAATCCACCTTCAACCGCTTCCACATCCTGTCTATCCCTTGATAGTACTCCTCCTTGCACTCATCGAACCCGTAGATGTACGCCATCTTGTCCAGCCCGTTGGCTTCAAGCATCTTGAGATACGGACGGATCCTGCCGGTGAACGTCTGATAGAATTCTTCCGTAAACAATTCTGATGGCTTGGCGAGACAGACCCATCGCTCGCCCGGCTTCGCTTCGGGCACAATGTTCAGGATATTGAACCGGCTCATGCCTCGTGCCTTTGCATGCAGAAGGTCCTCCAACTCCGGTGGCGTGGTACGCGAGATGTCGTCAGGGTTGAGCCTATGATCAAGCATGATGTCGATGGCCTGTTTCTTCATCTGACGCCATGTCTCCGGATATTCGGCTCGCAGAAAGCCATCCATGAGAGAGAACGCCGTATCAAGCGCAAATGTGGATGCCAACTCGAAGTCCCGTACATTGACCGAGAGCGAAACCGTCGAAAGCGTCCTGCCGCCATGCTTCACGCGTACATCAGAACGGTACGTACCGGGCTTGGCCTTCGGCGAGGCATAAACTGTAATCCAGGTTCCCTGAGTAGAGGCTTTCCTCACCTTGAACGGTGCCGCCGGAAGAAGCGGATCGGGAAGCCACATCTCCTTCCCGTCCGGCGCAGCGGGATGGCACGAATACCCTGCCTTGCGCGGAATATAGCCCACCCGCTCCCACTTCACCGACCCGTCAAGAAGCTTTCCGGAATCATCCTTAAGCGGATCGATCTCAAGAGTGACGCCGACAAGCTCCGTATCGGCACCGCACGATACAAGAAGCTGCGCCGATTCGCGTTCGCGCCGCGCAAGCGAAAGGGAAATAGGTTTGCCAAACCTTGCCGGCGGCACTGTGAGCGGAGTGACCCAATCCATGGAACTTGCAGTCCATACCGTGATCCCTGCAGGCGGAGATGGGAAATCAATCGCAGACGGCACACGTTCATCCTTACGGACAATCTTGCTTCCAGTGAACACATTGTATGACACCTCATCAAGATCCGCAAACGGCTTGCAAGACATGCGCGTCTCTCCGAACCGCTCAATCCTTTCCGAACTCCGCACAAGGAAGATATCCCGGAACTCCGCCTTGCCTGTACCAATCCGGTTGAACACAAACGCTTCAATCTTGGCAATCGGCTGTTTGGGAATGAGTACAGCGCGCGTCTCCTCCCAATCATGCGTTCCCTGCCGCCATGGAGCAACCTTTCCCCAGTCCTTGCTGCCATCGGCATAGTGAACATCAAGATACACGCAATAGTCGCGTGAGCTGACGCCTTCAGCACAGCTCCAGCCGCCAAACACAACAGGGGTCTTATCCGGCTTGTCGTAGATAAACGTCTTCCAACGCCCGGCCTTTACCGGAGTGTGTGCAAGCCCCCGAGACGCACACGCAAATGCCGCCATCATCCCGCACAACAAAACTCCTGTATATCTCATCGCGTCTTAACACCTTTTTTTACCTGAAAATCACGCGGAGGCCTCGGCGAAGTATGCAAAGCTTTCCGTCTTTCACACCCACAAACCTTGAAGGGCAAATTTCGCCATTCAACGTCAAACCCCATCGGGCGATGTTCGACACGCCTTCCAGATGCGAATAGTCGCCCGGCAGATCAACCGTTCCATCTTCCGCAAGCTCCGCATTAAGAACATCAACCGTTCCTGATGCCGCAAACACGAAATTCGAAATCGTTCCAGGCGCGGCAGAAGCATCCACGACCAAGCCAAAAACCTGATACGAAGCGCCAACCACTTTGACCACGCCCCCATTTGCCGCTCCAACAGACGTAAACGAATGTCTGTCGGGACTCTCTGTTTCGGTTGCGGTACGGGAAAGCACCATGCCTTTATCCTTTCGCACTCCATCCACAGGTATCGAACTCGTTCCATCTGAATCCCATTTCGGGAAGTATTCC
>JAFXEA010000077.1 GCA_017521065.1 Kiritimatiellia bacterium
CTTTCGCTTGCAAGTGCGAGTCCGGAACGGTTGGAAGCTTTTATTGAGCCGATGGGCGAGGATGTGAGACTTTTCGACACTTTCATCTATCATGGATATATCGCCAATCCGGATCTTTCGTATGAAACAGATGCCGCGCGCAAGGCTGTTATCGCGAAATATGCGCCGCATGCCAAGCTTCGCCAGGGCGAAAACGGAGCACCCAGCGAATTCCTTTCTTGCTTTGCGCTCAGGTATATACCCTGGAGCGAGCTGAGCCAGGCGAAATACGACCTGCGTCGTGCGCTTGGGGATCTGTGCCATGATGTCGAGTCCGGACTTTTCTGTATCGTGGACATAAACTATGCTCCGCCGACGTACCCGGTGAAGTTCTGCAACCGCAAGGGATATCTGCGGCTCAATTCCAAGAACGATATCATTCAAGTGAAACGTGCCTACTATGCGATTCAGAACATGATGTCGGTGTTCAATTCAAAGCTTACCCGCATCCCGGAAAAGAAAATCTCAATAACAGATCCTTCAATCGCTCTCTTTGAGTACCAAACGCGCAAGGGCGAGCCGCTTTTCGTATTCTGGGAAAAAGGCAGGATGATCTGCAAGAGAAGAAAAGGTGGAACTGTAGTAGAATATGATGCCGTAATCGATGCTGAATCTGGACGTCCCAGTGATTCTCTGACAACACGTGAAGTGATTTTCGAATGGGGTGGCAGACTTCTCAAAGATCCGGTATGGGTCGATCTTATCACTGGCTGGGTATATGAAATTCCTTTGGAAAATCAGATTCAGCATGCCGACGGCATTACATTCGTGCGGATACCGGTTTACGATTCGCCCTGTTTCGTGACTGAACGTGCGGCGCTGGATCTGCTATAGGATAGCGGAGAATAATATGAATTTCTGGGGAATGCGTAACGGCAGGATCCTGGCAGCAATGTCGAGTCGCCGGTCTCTTCTTTACAAATTGCACCGGGTAGTGACTTTCTCCTGTCTCGTTGGGGTGTTGACCTCCTTGGCGGCGTACGGCGAGGGCGTAACGCGAGCCGAGAGCAACATTCCCTGGTGCTGTGACATCTATACGAACGGCAAGCTCCGCAAGGACGCGTCCCTAAAGAAGGTCGAAGCGCATGGTTTGAGTTGTATCCCTGACGTCAGAATTCTGAAGGGCGACGATCGTACGGCCTATCGGGATCCAGCCGTTTGGTACGAGAACGGGACGTTCCATCTCTTCTTCACGCTCGTGGAGACAGAGTCTGATAAGTCGGTGTTCAGCTATGTGGCGATGGTCGAGTCGCAGGATCTCGTGCACTGGACGACGCCACGCAAGCTCACGCTGCGGGACGGCATGAAGGACTATTCCAGCCCGGGGAACGTCGTTGCGGACGGTGCGGATCGTATTCTGTGCTTCCAGAGCTATCCGCGCCCCGGGAATCGCGATGACGGTGTTGTCCGTTATGCCAACCAGACGGCCAGACTTTTCACCATGCGATCGCGTGACTTGCGGAGTTGGAGTGCGCCCCGGCTCATCAAGGTCAAGGGTCCTGCGGTCACGGAACAGGACATGGGGCGGATGATCGATCCGTACCTGCTTCGGGACCGGCAGGGCTCGTGGTGGTGCTTCTACAAGCAGAGAGGCGCCAGCATCGCCCGTTCGGACGACTTGGAGAACTGGACGCCAGTCGGACGGACAGATGCTGGCGAGAACGTGTGTGTGCTCGAGACGGACGGACGGTACGTAATGTTCCATTCTCCACGGAACGGGATCGGACGGAAAACGTCGACGGACCTTTTGCACTGGACGGACGAGCCGGGCCTCATTACGTTGGGTCAGAAGGAGTGGTCGTGGGCGGCGGGACGACTGACGGCTGGAGCCGTTCTTGACGGGCGTAAGATTCCAGGTGTCGGAAAGTATCTTCTCTTTTTCCATGGATCAGGTCCCCGCCGCGAATCGGAAGGGGATTTCGACCGGAACGCCTCGATTGGTTTGGCTTGGTCAGACGACCTGGAGAACTGGAGCTGGCCGGGGTGTCGGTGAGAGAGGCGTAACGATTCAAGATATCTTCGATGCATAGTATCCATCAAATGAAAGGAATAAAAAAATGACGATTGACAAGGTGTTTGTGGACATGGGGAAGTGTCTGCTTGTTGTCGCAACGAGCATTACGGGTCTGGCGGAAACACTGGGAACGTATTATCTTCATCCCGATGGCGTGACGCAATGGGTGACCAATTGTACGCACTGGAAGCTAGGGTCGGAATCGGGGGCATCGGCGACCGGACCTGTCGATCCAAATTACGATTATATGTACAACGGTACCAAGCGAATGAAAGGACCTCTGGCGTCATCCGGTTATGCCGCCTACACTTTCAACGGGCATTCGCTGATTCTTGATTGCAATAACGTGAGAGCTGGTTTTCTGCTTCAGAACGATAATGATCAGACCATTACCTTCGCCAATGAAGGTCTGATCTTCCGCAGAGACGCCTGTCTTGCTAGCTGGAACGAAAGCAATGCCGATATCTATGGCAAGATTACGGTCAACAGCGGTGCGCGGATGGGCATCTATGAATCGGGATCGAACGGCAAAGCTTTTACCTTTCATGACAAGTTTTATGGTTCGGGCACGGTACATGTCTATTCGCAGCTGGACGCCAGCTCCGCTGCTAACAAATCAAACAAATTCACGGCGAATTTTTCGGAAGGTGTCCTTTCGGAATTTACAGGAACGATCAAGGCGTCATGGGGACATCTCTATACATCATCGTCATATACCAGCGACGCGCAGGGAATCATCGGTCTCAACGGCGGAAATTTTCCGGGCATGGTCGAAGTCGCCGTGGGAGGTGTGCTCAGGAGCGCCGGCATGAACACCATAGGGGGTCTGACGCTGAAGGCCGGTTCTACACTTGATTTCGCCGAACTGCCGGCTAACGAGACCGAGCCTACCCTCACGATCTTGAATGCGCTCACGACCGAAGATGTCGTCAAAGTGAAGGCGGCTCACGAGACGTTCGAGCAGATTCTTGACGGCGTCGGACAGAGCGAGAATGGAAGGTATGAGGCTAAACGCGGCATCTTGATGCGCGGTCCGGTCGGTACGACGCTCGATTCGGGCAAGTTCGTATTTGATGCAGACGTGCTCGGTGATCCAACCGTGCCCAAGAGTCCGGAAATCGACGGGCGGGACATCAAATATGGCGATCTGAGGTACTATGTGTCGGGTAGCGGCTTTTCGGATCACAAAAACGGCGCCGGTAATGTCGACGACGACATGACCAACGTCGTCAAATGGTCGGACAGACAGGCTCCGGATGATCCGGATACCGGTTATATCATTAATGGTAAATTTCTCCGCAACCCCAACAGATACAGCGAGGGAAGCGAAGCTTATCGCGACATATTCGCCGGAGGTGCGCTCATCACCAGTGGCACCTGTACGCTCATCGAGCAGGATTCGGGATTTGTCTGCAATGATCTGCGGATCATAAGTGGATCGCTTCTGGTCAGGGACCTTAGTGCAAACGGATGGGTGGATAAATTCTGGAGCAATGATTTCACCAGCTATGCGGACGACGGAACTGAGCGGTCGGTGGATTGCAGCAAGGCAGTGTCTTTCGAGGGTAACTACGGAATCGCCTCAGGCTCCACGCTTACGCTAAGCCAGTATGCCCTGACGAATCCGGCATGGGACATGCGGGCGAACCTTTACGGTAGCGGAACGATCCAGACCGCTATGGGTTCACAGACTAAAGGCATTGCATACAAGTACGGTTCGTCGGTGTTCCGGTTCAGCGGAGCAACTCGAAGTTCTATGGGAAGATTCGCGTCAGCTCTTCAGTCTATAACGCAGACTGCCGTACGCATGCCTACTTCACCCGAAAAGAGGCGTTCGGCGGCGGGCGCGCCAGCATGACGGTGAACGGATTGCATTTCGACTGCAACACCGTGCTGCATATCCCGTCAAACAGCGTGATCACGGTGGATCAGGTCAATCTCGGCTTTTATCTTACCGGCAATGCAGAGGCTAAACCTCAAGGCAATCGCGGCTTTGTCGAGTTCGACATCGGCACTAATTCGGTCTTTGCGCTGGAAGAGCAGCTGACCTTCAACAATGCTCTCAGGAAGACCGGCCCCGGCACGTTCGCCTTGGGCGGCGCGTTGAAGTTCCAGACCGCCAAAGGCATTTATTCAGACACGCCGGTTGCAGGCGTTACTGACGGAACCAACTTGCTGACGATTGCGGAAGGCGTGTTCAGGCCGCTTTCATCGACTGCGGTGGACGGTTTGGAGGTGAGATTCGAGGATGGAGCCGGGCTGGAAATCGAGGCGACGGATGATGTCGCCGACGGCATCGGCCGCTATGGCATGGTCAATAGTTGGTCGACGCCGTTCGTGCTGCCTGAAGGAGGAATCACGGTGACGGTAACTGATCCGGGGGATAAGCTGAAAAAGCTGCCTAAGGCCTTGCGCAAGGTGGCGATCGCAACGCTGTCTATGGATAAGGCGCCTGCGTTGCGCGGCAAGATGACCGGTGTGATGGTGTCCGAATTCCCCTACGCCGGCGCAACGATAGAGGAGTCTGACAACGGTGACGGCACCGTCACGTTCTATGCCGTTCCGCAGGGGCCTGGGCTGATTTTGGTGATCCAGTGATGGCTGGAGAAAGGAAAAGTGGAAATGAGAAGCGTATTGTTTGGCGTGGCGGCGGCGGTGTTTGGCGTGAGCATCACCGCCGCAGGTGCGGGCGTGAAGGTATCGGAGCGTTTCGGGTTTTCGGCAGAGGACTCGACGTCGTTTCTGCAGGCGGCGCTTGATTCGGGTCTGCCCGAGATCGTGATCGACGTGCAGCCGACGCCGTGGGTGTCGCGGCCGCTTTTCGCGCGATCTAACCAGCGGATCGTCTTCGAGAAGGGTGTGGTTCTGCAGGCGAAGCGCGGCGAGTTCTGGTACAAATCCGACTGCCTGTTCACGATTGGGGATTGCAAGGACGTGACGGTCGTCGGCAACGGGGCGGTGCTGCGGATGTGGCGCGAGGACTATGTATTCGGCAAGGACAAGCGTGGACGAGACTACCGGCGGGGCGAATGGCGTCATGCACTGGCGATTCGGGGCTCGCGGCGCGTGATTGTCGACGGCCTGCGGCTGGAGGATTCCGGCGGGGACGGAATCGTCATCTCGAAGGGCAGGAAGACGCACGAGGAATCGCGGGAGATCACCATCCGCAAC
>JAFXEA010000078.1 GCA_017521065.1 Kiritimatiellia bacterium
CCGGCAAGTTCGCCACGTGTCTTTCGCAGATATACCATGAGTACCGTCGCGGATTCAAGGCGGGATACGCGAAGTTCGAGACGTTTCCGGTGTGGAACCTTCCGCTTGAGCATCCGCTGAATGTAGCCTACGAGGCGGCGACGGTTGAGCTCAAGGACTGCAACATGATCGATCCGTATCATCTTCAGGCATACGGCAAGACAACGGTGAACTACAACCGCGATGTCGATGCGTATCCGCTGCTGAAGGCGATATGGGAGAAGATGACGAACGGGGAGTGTCCCTACAAGTCGCCGACGGATATGGGCGTGAACCGCATCGGTTTCGGCATCATCGACGACAATCTCGTGCGTAACGCCTCCAAGCAGGAGGTAATCCGGCGTTTCCTGCGTCTCCAGTGCGACTTTACGGACGGCATGGTCGACCGCGATACGATGAACCGCGCTGAGGCCCTGATGCGAAAGCTGGAGCTCAAGACCGAAGACCGCATCCCCGTAGAGGCGGCGCGTCAAGCGGCTCAGACGGCGAAGGACGCCGGAAAGGGTAAAGCGGGCGGCAACATCGTATCAGGCGCGGCGATACAGCTCAAGGATGGGCGCATCGTCACGGGCCGCAACTCCGACGATCTCCACGCCTGCGCCGCGATGATGCTCAACGCAATCAAGCTTCTTGCCGGAATTCCTGAGCAGATTCCGCTTATTGCGCAGACGATTATCCAGTCCATCACGCATGTGAAGCATGATATCCTGAAGGGCGGCTACACGTCGCTTAACATGGATGAGGCGTTGATCGGCCTTGCGATCTCCTGCACGACCAACCCGGCCGCGCAAATCGCCGCCGAGAAGCTGAACGAGCTTCGCGGATGCGAGGTTCACATGACGCACATGGCGACGCCTGGCGACGAGGCCGGTCTGCGCCGTCTGGGCTGCCGATACACGAGCGATCCGTACTACGCGACGACTGCGATTTTCACCGCACGGCAGTGATGTTCCGAAACACAACATCTGTCGTGTCTGTTGAGATGTGGGGTGTTGTTTGGTATAATAAACAGGTTTTTCAATTTCTGGAGATATAAAATGACGCTCGAAGAACAGGTTAAGGCAATGCTTGATGCTCTCCGTCCCATGCTTCAGCAGGATGGTGGAGATCTCGAATTCGTAAGCATGGAGGGCAAGACGGTTACGCTCCGTCTTGTCGGACATTGCGGCAGCTGTCCCTATGCCATGATGACGCTTAAGCAGGGCATTGAAACCAAGCTCCGCGAGCTTGATCCGGAACTCACGGTTGAGCGTGCCCTTTAATACATCATTTCCACACGCCATAAATCTATTGTCGCATATGAGTACTTTCAATGTATCTTTGGTAGGCGTTGGTGGACAGGGTATCCTGCTCACCGCTAATCTTCTTGGACGCGTCGCAGCTCTTGCCGGACTTGACGTGAAGAAGTCGGAAATCCATGGAATGGCGCAGCGCGGCGGATCCGTCGCATCGAGCGTCCGCTTTGGTGAAAAGGTCCATTCGCCGATCATTCCTGCAGGCGAGAGCGATCTTCTTGTCGCTTTCGACCGTCTTGAGGCTCTTCGCTGCGCCTCCCAACTCAAGGCTGGCGGCAAGGTGCTTGTGAACGACGTGTATCTCACGCCTGTCACCGTATCTTCTGGGCAGCAGCCTGAAGTGGCGGATCTCGCAGGCTCCCTCGCAAAGGTCTTGCCGGACGCAATCTATGTTGATGCCGCCGGAATAGCCAAGGAGGTCGGCAACGACCGCACGGCGAACATGGTGCTTGCAGGTGCGCTTTCCGCACTCACTCCGTTCCCGGAAGAACTTTGGCACAAGGCGATGGCTGAGACGTTTACAGGTCCTAAGGCCAAACTTCTTGAACTGAACGAGAAGGCTTTCGCCAAGGGCCGTGCCGCCGCTATGGCTTGATTGTCTGGTTTATTGTTTTGCAATAAATGAAGGTAGGGCGCGTTCTTCGAACGCGCCCTATTGTTGCTTCGGAAATAAACTTATTTGGAACGGTAATAGGCAGTCAATCCAGTTGCCAGACGGTTTCGCTGGGGGATTTTGAGGTCGGGAAAGTGCAGACTTCGTTCTCTCCGTCCATGAGTGAGGCGGTGTTGCCGTTTATGCGGATCTCAGTGCCGCCGATGGCATTTGCGGCAAGCAGACACTTTTCGAGTCCATCGCCACTTCCGAAGTTCCACACCTCGTCCGGCTGGGCGAGACGTGACGGACCATCATAGATTGATTCTGAGTTGAGGGCGGCGATTTGCGCAAGTGTCGCATTCTTTGAGACGGGATTGCGTTCGAGCGCGGCCTTTATGAATGGCTTCGCCTCTGTCTTCCCGAGTTCATGCGCGGCATACGGCGCGAGTGCGGCGGCGCGGTTGGTTCCGCGAAGGGCGTCAAGACGCTGCGCAACTTCGGCGTAGTCCATATCCGGTGTGATGTCGAGCGGTGCATCTGAACGGTCGAACTTCACGCGTTTTGCATCGGGAAGTCGCGGAGTTACTATGCGCTGGTCGGCGGCATCCTTTGGCGGAACGAGATAGTCCGTGAGCTTGCGCGAGAATCCATCGTATATTGAAGGATCTATTGTCGCTTCGGGATAGAGCAGGTGAATGTAGCCGGAGGCGTGTGATACGATGGTGACGCGTTCGTGCTCAAGGGCGCGGCGCGCCTGCTGCGATATTACGGTTCCGTTTGCCCACATCGCTTTTGTCACGAGACGGCGGTTGTTCGTGAGGATTCCTGTGTCCACGTCGATGAAGTTCTGCGAGTGGAGGGGCGTCGCC
>JAFXEA010000079.1 GCA_017521065.1 Kiritimatiellia bacterium
ACATATCCTGTACCGACCCTGTAGTCGATCACGATGCCGGTGAACACCTTGCCGGAATCCTTGCGCATGGCCCATGGTGCTGCATGGCCGGTGGTGACGTTGCAGGCGACGGCATTCGTGAAGTCTGCCGTAAAACGCATATTGAGAGAACGCAGCCCCTTCAGCTCGAACCCCGCAAAGTTCACAAGCCCTTCCGTCTCCCCTTCGCGGCGCGTGGTGCCCGCCGTGAGAGCCATTCCGCGTTCATCCGCCATGGCGGCGGCGAACTCCAGCCCCGAATTCTCCTGCAGCCTTGTGGACTTCTCGACGCAGTTCGCGAATTCAAGCTTCCGCACGATGCGCCCGGAACCGAAACCGACATCCACCTTTCTGTCAACCTTTATCATCGGATGCCAAAGGTGACGGGGAAGTGGCTCGGAGGAACTGAGCGCACCAGACGCGACAGGCAAGGCGGAAGAGGGTTCCGTGGTGCGGGCGACCTCACGCCAATCCAGCATCCACTCCCCCGCGTCCAGGGAGACAAGCTGCGCCGATCTGCCGCCGACGCGCACACGCCGCGTACCGACGGGTCGTCCATTGGCCCTTACGGAAACGAAATCGACGTCGACATCGAGAAGCAGCGCCTCCATGGAGCGTCCCTCCGGAACGGATATTCTGCGCCCTTCAACACGGACTCCATCCTGCGAGGTGAAAAACCCGTTCAAAGGCTGTCCGTCCACGGAGAAGATCGAAACGGGAGACGGGACGACAAGGATCTGTTCCATCCCATTCGTCCCGATTCCAGAGAGCTTGAACCCCGCCATCCCGGACGCCTTGCCGCTATAGAGAAGTTCCGGATCAGTCAACCTGGCGCCGCGCAGGACTCCACGCTTCAGCCAGTTGCGCTTTATCTCCGCATCCGAAAGCATCTCTTCACGCGTCCTCCCGGCGCGCGAAAGGTCGAGACGCTGCCGATACGCGTTGACACGCGCAGAGGCAGGGAAACCGAGCGTCCCCATATTAATCTCCACCTGAACATCTGCGGCCGCCTTGCCGCGGTTGATGAAGGAAAGCACCACGTCACCGCACCCTTCGCGCCGCCCGGCATAGGATTCCACATCGGTATTGGGATCCCTCTTCCAGTCCGGAGAATAGCGAACGTTCACCGGATCCATGTGGCCGATGTGCTTTCTCGCCCGGATCACCGCAAGGTCATTATACCCGTAGAGATGGGTCCTGGGTATCCAACCCAGCGCAAGGACGCGATTCGCGTAGTCGTTGCCCGGAGTCCAGTACAGGGGGATCGTACGCTGGCCCTTTCGCATGCGGTTCATCATGGCGACACCGAGCATCACCCCCGCGCCGTCCCGCCAGTTCTCCGGCCTGAGGGTACCGCGGCACTCCTCGATGTAGTTCACGTCCACATACGGGATTCCGCTTCCGTTCGCAAAGAACATCTTTCCGCGACAGTTCTTCATTTCGGTGAGCACCTTCCAGAACTTCACTGTGTCATCGTCCCGGGTGATCCTGTCACGTTCCCAGTCTATCGTGTTGGTCATCTGCGTTTCATCTATGTAGAACGTGTCCGTCCCAATGCCGTCGACGAAATCGCAGAACATCTTCGCCATCCACTCACGGCATTCCGGCACGGAGAACATCGTCTGCCAATTGAGGTTCACTCCGGGGAACAGAGGGTCCAGCGCACCGTTGCGGTCGCGCATGCGGAACCATTCCGGATGCTCCTTCACCACTCCGGTGAAATATGCCGCCGCGACAGCAATTCCATACACCGAGACATGCACACGCGGCGACATATCCTTGAACAGCTTCACGTGAGCCTTGACCTCGTCATCCGTGACGTGTCCGCCGTGCATGGTGGGGAACCCTCCGCGACCCAGACGGTAGTCGCCCCAGCTGTAGTAACTGACCGCCGGACCGATATGCATCATGAAATCGCCGCCGTCTATCATCTTGAGAAGCCACGGAAGCATCGGCGAGAAGCGGTCATCGCAGTTTGCAACGACATCGCGCACCCATCCCGGAGGCGGAGGAATGGACTTGAGTTCCGCAGAAAAATCAGGGTCCTTGGCGAACACCTCGTCAAAGAACGTGAAGAGGTCGCCATCAAAGAGGCTGAAATGGTCCGTAACGGAAACGGTCTTGCCCTGGAAGAGACCGAACGTGCCAAGCCCCATCCTGTACCCGTCCGGAAGATACCACAGCCTGTCATGGAGTTCGCGGTAGCGTCCGATGGTGGAATGCCACCAGGGGAACACCACCGTATCGTCGATCTTCACCCGACAGTGGGAAAAGCAACCCCTGCCTGACCTTGGGTCGACAAGAACCATTCCCTTCGACGACTGAAGATACTCAGTCACCTGTCGCGGGCTGTCGACTTTCGGGAACGGCTTGTACGGCCCGATGTATCCGGCGTACCGGAGTAGGTGCCGGTGTGGGTGCGGTTGTAGGCACGGGAGTAGGAACCGGTGTGGGCGCGGTCGTGGGCGCAGGAGTAGGTACCGGAGTAACTACAGGGGTTGCTTCCGGTTTTGGAGTGGAAGTAACAATCGGTGTAGGGGTAACAATAGGCTCTGGAGTAGGGGCAGAGGTTGCAGTCACAGGTGTCTCTGTTTCGCTAGGTTCTTTAGTGAGCTCGGGAGCCTCTGTGACAGCAGGTTCTTTAGTAAACTCTGGAGTTGCTGTTGTGGTTTCTGTAGTAGGTGTGGTATCCGGCACAATGGGAGAAGGTGCTTGGGTAACACGTTTACCACAGCCGGTTAATAATACAATCAGGGAAATAACAAGAAATAGA
>JAFXEA010000080.1 GCA_017521065.1 Kiritimatiellia bacterium
CAGCAAGCCGTCTGAAGATGATTGAAGCTTCTGCGGTGCAGACGGAGAATGAGCTTCGGGAGATCAGGTCCGACCGCGACTCGATGTCGAAAAGGGTCAATGAGATATCAGAAAAGGTTTTCGCGGACAAGAATGCGGGAGCTGAAGATGTGCTGTTGGCATTGTTGAAGGATCCTGTTCTCAATTCGCTGGCATTGAGGCATCTCGGAAATGATTTTGCATTGTTGAACACGGAGTTTGTTTCGAAGATGCGCAACGCCGCCGCAAAGGAGAAGGAAAGAGATCTGGCCCTGTCTGAAAACAGGCAGAATTACCGTGAGTTGATCAGTTCGGCAGATAGTAAGGCATCAGTCGCCGCAAAGCGCACTGCAAACGATGTTGCCAAGGTGCAGAAGGAAATTGCAGATAAGGAGAAACGCCTAAGGCAGATGCGTTCGTCGTTGATAGGGTCGCGTGATGAAAAGTTGAAGAGGGAAAGGGAGATTCGTGGCCTGGAGAATGAAATACTTAGAGCGCGAACCAGACTTGATTCGATCAGACGAGAGTCTAACAGGCAATCCTCCGGCATTTCCAGAAGCCAGGCGCAAATGCGGTTTGACAATGTAAACAAGGATATCGAACGCCGCTACAGGAATATAATGACTGTTCAGCAGGTGGCGGATGAATATGAGCAGAATACAGTCCGGAAACTTGATGCGGCCATGTGTGCCAAGGAAGAGGGGCTTAAATCAAAGATGGCGATGTTCGAGTCTCAAAAAGTGTTCATATCAAGCGTTTCGACAGGAATTGACAAGTTGGGCATGGCCGATTTGAAGGAAATCCGTTCAGAGATCGAGAAAGTGCTTGCGAACAAGCCTAAGGCTGCCGTGAAAGGGAAATAGCCTTATGGCGGAGATTAGGGATTTTGTCGATCTTTCCTTGATAGCGATCGACCCCGCCTGTGTCATGAAGGTGCCGGCGGAGTTTGCATTGAAGAGGTCCGTTCTTCCGCTTTGCATGGTTGACGGCGACTTTATCGTTGCCATGGCGGATCCGTCTGAGGTTAAGACGATAGCGGCATTGAGAGGAGCATTGGGAGTGCCCGTGATAGCAAAGCAGGCCGATCCAGAATCTCTCAACGAATATCTCTTGAAGCTTTACGGAAGCGTGCAGTCGATCAGGGAGGATTCTGCGCGTGACGATGCCGTGTCGACAGTGGACTATCTGATACGTTCGGCCTTTATAAGGCATGCATCCGACATACATTTCGATCCGGGGCGGGATGGGATGAGAGTGCGCTTCCGTATCGATGGAGAACTCGAGGACATAACAAACATTCCTCCTGATCTTCAGCCGCCAGTCATCAGCCGGTTGAAGGTGCTCGCAAACCTGAAGTTAGATGAAAGACGCGCTCCTCAAGATGGTGCGTTCACATGGCGGGTGCCGGATGCCTTTTCTGACGATGTGACCGATCTTGACGTGCGATTGGCAACGCTTCCGGGCCGATACGGTGAGCGTGTGACGTTGCGTCTGCTCGAAACCTCGACCAAACGCTACACGACCGACGCCCTTGGCTTTTCGGATGAGCATCGGTCTGTGTTTGAGGGTGTTCTGGCTTCTCCGCATGGGTTGGTGCTGCTTACGGGACCGACCGGAAGCGGAAAGACCACGACCTTGTATGCTGCGATTCAGCATCTTCTTGAGTTGCGGCCGTTGAACATTATCACTGTTGAAAACCCTGTGGAATACGAAATACCGGGGATATTCCAGTCGGAGGTTGACTATGCCGACAGAGTCAACTTCTCAAAGGCGCTGAGATCTATTCTGCGCCATGATCCTGATGTGATAATGATAGGCGAGATACGCGACGGAGAGTCCCTGGATACTGCTGTCAAGGCGGCGCTGACCGGACATCTCGTCCTATCCACTCTGCATACGAACGATGCGGTAAATGCTGTTACGCGTCTTACGAACATGGGACTCGAACGTCATCTTGCGGCGGCAACCTTGCGGCTTTCTGTGGCACAGCGTCTTGCGCGCGCACTGTGTCCATATTGCCGCGAACCGTATGATGTCACTGTGCAGGAAGCAGCATTGTGCGGCATTCCGGAGCTGGAAGGCGAGACGGTATATAGGCCGCATGGATGCCTTTATTGTGCGGGACGCGGGCTTAAGGGTCGCACCGGACTTTTTGAGTTTTTCAAGCCGGATGCCGCCATTTCATCGGCAATCGCATCGGGCGCAAGCGAGTCAGAGATAGCAGACATGCGCCGCGCACGTGGTGAATCCACGCTTTTTGAGGATGGTCTTTCCAAATGCCTTGCAGGGATTACGACGCTCAAGGAGGTCCACCGTGTCGCTGGCGTCTTTTGAGATTGATTCATGTCGTCCATAAAATGGTATAATTCGCGCCATGCAAAATACGGGAACATCGGAGGATTCATCCTTATATAGTCGTGGAAGACAGCGCAAAGCCGCCATCATCAACGACTTTTCGAGCTTTGGTCGCTGTTCGCTTATGACATCGGTTCCGATACTTTCGGCGATGCGCATACAGTGCTGCCCGGTGCCGACATCCATCTTCACGAACCATACCGGATTTCCGAAGTTCTCGAAGCTCGACTGCACGGACTGGACCGGCAACTATATCACGGACTGGAAGGCGATAGGTCTCGGGTTCGAGGCGATACAGACCGGCTTTCTCGCGTCGCAGGCGCAGATGGATTTTGTCCTTGATTTTGTTGAAGCGTTCCATGCTCCGCATACGCTTGTTGCGGTCGATCCCGTGATGGGGGATTATGGGCGGCTCTATCCGTCGTACGATCCGGCTCTTGCGGCGCGGATGCCGGAGCTGCTGAAGGTCGCTGATGTGCTTACGCCGAACCTCACGGAGGCTTGCATTCTCGCAAGGCGTCCTTACATTGAGAATCCGACCGAGGATGAGATAATGAGGCTTGCGGCGGATATCTGCGCCGAAAACGCCAAGTTCGCGGTGATAAGCGGTGTCCATCGCGGCGGCAGTCTGCTGAACTTCATCTATGCGAAAGGTGAAGGGTGTGATGTCGTCGAGGTGCCGAAGATCGGCGGTGACCGCAGCGGCACAGGGGACGTGTTCGCCTCTGTGATATTGGGAGCAATGATGTGCGGACGCAGCTTCGGCGATGCAGTGCGCATGGCGATTTCATTTGTGACGGCAACGGTCGAAAAGGCGGTGGAGATGTCCATGCCGCCGACCGATGGTCTGCCGATAGAGGAGACTCTTTCAAGCTTATGGTGATTACTTATCCATTGAAGTCCGGTCTTTACGTGAACCTCACGAACCGCTGCCCTTGCGCATGCGTGTTCTGTCTCCGCCAGAATGCCCCCGGCGTGTTTGGGACGGATTCCCTCTGGCTTGAGCGCGAACCGACCGTCGATGAGATAATCGAATCGATAGAGTCGCGCAACCTCGATGACTTTACGGAACTGGTATTCTGCGGGTATGGTGAGCCGACGGAACGGTTGGACGACTTGCTCGCTGTCGCAAGGCATGTGAAGAGCATCAGGCCGGGGATGCTTGTGCGCATCAACACGAACGGACTTTCCGACCTTATCCATGGCGAACCCACGGCGGTAAAGCTCAAAGGGCTTGTCGATACCGTTTCGATTTCGCTGAATACGCCGGATCCCGAAGAGTATCTCAAGGTGTGCCGTCCGAAGTTCGGGCTTGAGAGCTGGCAGGCGATGCTTGATTTCGCCAGAAGCTGCAAGGATTGCGTGCCGGATGTTGTAATGACGATTGTCGATGAGCCGGTCACAACGCCCGAGGTGCAGGAGAAATGCAGGGCGATCACCGATTCCCTTGGCGTACGCCTGCGCATCCGGCCGTACGAAGGGTAGCGGGCTTATGTGGTATAATTAACTGTTGATCAGATATCTTAATATTAACGGAGAGGAATGATGAAGAAAAACATAATTGTCGGTTCGCTGATTGCGGCTGTCGTTTCCCATGTTTCGGTGGCAGCGGTGCAGGATGTGCGTTCGGAGATTAAGGATGGCGATGCAAGCCTTCAGGGGCCGATAGGCCTTGCGTTTGAGAATGTGGTCAAGAACCATGTTCTCCGTCAGGATCCGGTGTATCTTTCGGAGTGCTTCAAGGATCGTACGGAGGAAGATCTCTGGCAGACGGAGTTCTGGGGCAAGTACATGCATTCTGCCGCTCCTTTCTGGGCGATAACCAAGTGCAGTCAGCTGAAGTCCCGCATTGACGCAGGGTTTGAGAATGTGGTTTCCGCGCAGCTTGGGAACGGATACATCGGCAACTACATGGAGTCGCGCCGTTCTGCCCCCGGCGGCTGGGACGTATGGGGGATCAAGTACACGATGCTGGGACTTCTTCACTACTACGATATCGAGAAGGCATCCAATCCCGAACGTGCAAAGCGTGCCATTGACACGTGCAAGAGGCTGTGCGACTATCTCATCAAGACTACAGGACCCGACGCAAAGCACACCATAGCGAATACCGGAAACTATTCCGGACAGCCGAGCTGCAGCAACCTTGAGCCTGTCATGTGGCTGTACAACCGTACGAAGGAGCAGAAGTACC
>JAFXEA010000007.1 GCA_017521065.1 Kiritimatiellia bacterium
AACATCCGCATCAAGGAGCTCCCCGATGATGCCAAGATGAGCGATGTCTGCCCTTGCGCCGTCAAGAAGTGCCCTGAAGGGTTCACCGTGCTTTTCGACGGCAAGCCTGAACAGCTCAAGGCCAACTGGAAGGGCGTAACCAGGCGTGAGAAGTTTGATAACCCGTTCGTCCGTCAGGAGGCCCGCAAGAACAAGCCCGGCAAGGCTGCTGACATCCAGAAGTATGCCGATGAGCACATGGTCAAACACTGGACGGTGCGCAACGGAGCACTCTTCTTCGATGGCCTTCGCGGCGGCTATTCGCTTGCGACCAAGAAGGACTACAAGGATTTCGAGATGCTCGTCGATTGGCGCATCCTCTCTCCGCGTGGCGATTCCGGACTCTACCTCCGCGGCGCTCCGCAGGTTCAGATCTGGGACGCCCACAATATGTGGCACATCGGCTCCGGCGGTCTCTACAACAACAAGAAGAACCCCGACAAGGCTCTTGTCATCGCCGACAATCAGGTCGGTTCGTGGAATACGTTCCGCATCAAGATGGTTGGCGAGAAGGTGACGGTGTGGCTGAACGGCAAGCTTGTCGTGGATAACACCACGCTTGAGAACTACTGGGATCGCACCAAGCCGATCTTCCCTGTTGAGCAGATCGAGCTTCAGTGCCATGGCGATCCCGTGGAGTTCCGCAACATCTTCATCAAGGAACTCTAATAGAGATGAAAAAGGAAAGTCCTTTCCTTAAGAAATCGGTCGGCAGCAAGCCGCCGCCCCGCAAGGAGATGAAGAAGGGCGGTCTTGGCCAGCGCGGTGTCAGTGCGCTCATTACGCCGAAACCGGTTCGTCCTGAGGTGCAGATTCCTGCACCTCAGGTTCCTGTTTCTGCTCCTGTTGCGGTTGCCGAACCTCCTGCCGACAGCGGCGTGATTGAGGTTGTTGCGGTTGACATCGAGCGTAGTCCATGGCAGGCGCGATCCGAGTTTGACGAAACCGCTCTCAAGGAACTCTCCGATTCCATCCGCGCAAACGGAATCGTCCAGCCTCCTGTTGTCCGCCGTCGCGCCGACGGCAAGTATGAGCTGATCGCTGGTGAACGCCGTACGCGTGCGGCCATAATGGCAGGTCTCAAGAAGATCCCTGTCATCCTTGCTGATGCCGATGACCGCAAGGCCGCCGAGATGGGGGTCATTGAGAACATCCAGCGCAAAGATCTCAACGTAATTGAAGAGGCTGAAGGATACCGTCTGCTCAGGGAGCAGTTTGGGATTACGCAGGAGGATGTCGCGGAGCGCGTCGGCAAGAGCCGCCCTGCCATCGCAAACGCATTGCGTCTCCTTGAGCTTCCTGACGAGGTCAAACAGCTTCTTTCCCGCAACATACTCTCAGCAGGGCATGCGAAAGTACTCCTTTCCGTTGAAGGGGAGCGCGACCGTACGCTGCTGGCCCGCGAGTGCGCAGAGCGTTCGCTTACCGTGCGCGATCTCGAGAAGCGTGTTTCCCGGATGAAGAAGCCGGTAGCTGAACCCAAGAAGGGTACGCCTGATCTGCCTGAATCGTATGTCCGCTCTCTCGTTGAGACGCTTCATCGCCATCTTGGATGCGCAGTCCGTCTCACCAGTGGCGTCACCCACGCCAACGGCAAGCATACAAAGGGGCTGCTGGAGATAGATTTCTTCGACAATGACGATCTCGACCGCATACTCAACCTGTTGGGCGTGAAGGTCGATTGACAAATCGTTCGAAGTTTATGGTATAATCCACACTGTTTTTTAACACACAAAAAGGAGATATAAAAATGGCTCATAAGATTGATGCTGCGGCTTGCGTTGGTTGCGGTTGCTGCAAGGATTCCTGCCCTACGGAAGCTATCGTCGCTGGCGATGCATACTCCATCGACGCAGAGAAGTGCGTTGACTGCGGCGCTTGCGCGTCCACCTGCCCGGCTGGCGCCATCTCCGCGTCGTGATAGATTTTCTGCTAGAGAATCTCCTGCTGCTTCCCTTTCTCTTCGTCACCTATCTGGTGCTTGAGATTCTGGAGGCGCGGGCTGGCAGTGCGCTTGAGAGAAGTCTCGGGCGCACTCGTTGTTTGGGGCCGCTTTTCGGTTCGCTTGCCGGAGCGGTTCCCCAGTGCGGCTTTTCCGCCGCCGCCGCATCGTTCTATGCGGGCGGGGCGATAACTGTAGGCACTTTGATTTCCGTTTTCCTCTCCACATCGGATGAACTCATCCCTGTTCTCATATCCGAGAAGGCTCCTTTGTCATTGATACTCAAGATTCTCGGGGTCAAGGTTGCTGTCGGCATGATTGTCGGTTTCGCTGTCAATGCGGTTCTTTCCCTTTTCGGAAAGGGAGATCCGAAGCTTCATGTCGGTGAGTTGTGCGCACACAGCAGGTGTAGCTGTCATGAGCATAAGGGCGTTGTGCGTCCTGCGTTGGTGCATACCGCCGAGATATTCGTTTTTATCGTTGCCATTTCCGGATTGGTGCATGTCCTTCTTCATTTCCTTGGTGAGGAGGGAATACGTAACCTGATACTGAATGAACCATGGTACGGCGAGGCAATTGCCGGACTGGTCGGGTTCATTCCCAACTGCGCCGTATCCGTTTCCGGCGCTCAGATCTATCTCAAGGGAGGCATGTCTGCCGGTGCGCTGATGTCGATGTCCCTCACCGGAGCTGGAGTCGGCCTTCTTGTTCTTTTCCGCACCAATCGCCATTTGTGGCAGAACATCGCGATAATGTTTTGCGTCTATGTGGTTGGTGTGCTGTTTGGCCGGTTGGCGGGCTTCCTGTTCTGACCGAATCTACTGTAGGTTTAGCTGTGAAATTCCATATTCATACATACGGCTGTCAGATGAACGTGCGCGACTCCGAGGCTGTCGGGGCGATGCTGGAGGCGGCAGGACACATCCGCGCTGAAGGTGAGGCTGATGCCGATATCATAATAGTCAATTCCTGCACGGTGCGCCAGAAGGCGGAGGAGAAGGCCATCGGGAAATGCGGAAATCTCAACGCGCTGAAGGACCGTCCGCGCATTGTTGGATTGATGGGTTGCGCGGTCAAACGGCTCGGGGCGGATGTTTTCAAGAAACTTCCGAAGCTTGATTTCGCCGTCGGTCCGCGCCGGTTCGGGATGATCCCCAAGATCATATCCGACCTTCAGGAGGCGGGATATCCGCTTGAACGGAAAGGGGCGCAGCGTCTCGAGATTCCGGATGAGGATGAAGTCCCGGATGGCCTCGATGCGCATCCCGACGCTCCCGCAAAGGATTCCGCCGAGGCGTTTCGCAGCTATGTGACGATTCTTCTTGGATGCGACAACCGTTGCAGCTACTGCATAGTGCCGGATGTCCGCGGCCACGAATACTCCCGTCCCGCCAAGGAGGTTGTTGCAGAGGTGTCCAGCCTTGCGTCGCGTGGGGTCAAGGAGGTCTGCCTTCTGGGGCAGAGCGTCCTGCGATATGGCGTACGCAACAGGGCGTGGTTCGATGGGGACGGCGAATCGTCTTATGCGGAGTCCTTCCCCCGGCTTCTTGAAGCACTGGAAAAAGTTGATGGACTTGAACGCATCAGGTTCACAAGTGCGCATCCGAAGGGGTGTACGGACGAGCTTGTCCGTGTTTTTCGCGAATCTCGCAAGGTGTGTCGCCATCTTCATCTTCCGGTGCAGTCTGGAAGTGATCGCATTCTTGCAGAGATGGGTCGGCGCTACACCCGCGCTGAATATCTCGCCGCCGTCAGGAAACTTCGTGAGTTTGATCCGGAGTTCGCCCTTACGACGGATGTCATCGTGGGATATCCCGGTGAAACGGAGGCGGATTTCGAGGAAACTCGTTCCCTTATGGAGGAGGCGGGCTTTGACAACGCCTTCATCTTCAAGTATTCCCCTAGACCGGGGACCCGTTCGGCGGCATTGCCGGATGATGTGCCTACGGCTGAGAAGGAACGCAGAGACCAGGTGCTTCTTGCCGATCAGGAGAAACGTGGTTTGAAGCGCAACCAAATGCTTGTCGGAACGGTGCGTGAAGTGCTGGTGGAAGGCCCGAGTCTCCGCAACAAGGTGCGCTGGAGCGGACGCGATTCCGGGAATAGGATCGTTGTGTTCGAGCCTTCAGGCCCGCTTGAGATTGGGTCGCTTGTGCAGGTCAGGATAACCGAGGCTCACCCTCAGATACTTGTCGGAGAGCTTGCGTGATAAGATGTGTTTTCCTGGCGCTCTGTCTTCTGCTGGCGGTAGGCTGCGGATCGCATGGCGTAGATTCGCTCCAGTGGATGACGATGGGGACCGTCGCCAAGGTCTCGTTCAAGGAAGTGAACCGTTTTTCGTTTCGCTCGTTGG
>JAFXEA010000081.1 GCA_017521065.1 Kiritimatiellia bacterium
CAAAACAAATCGCAAAAATTTAATTTTTGGAACGCATTTTGCTTTTAATAAGCCAAAATTAAAATAAATTCTAACACAAAGGATAAATTATGATGGGAGCATTATGGTCTGGAGTTACACAGGCGAGAAGCTTGATGCGGTAGCCGAAATCTGCGGCATACTTGACGTCATCCCCAGAGAGATTGCGGATGCCTTCGACCTGCACCTGCTCAAGCGTAGGCTGGAAGCCATATGCGAGCGCGGCGAGAATGCAGGCCTTGTGCGCGGTGTCGAAACCATCGACATCGAGAGACGGATTCGCCTCGGCATATCCGAGCTTCTGCGCATCCAAGAGGATCTCATCGAAAGGCTTGCCCTCGTTCTCCATGCGGGTGAGGATGTAGTTGCAGGTGCCGTTGAGAATACCGTGGATGGTGTTGATCTCGTTTCCTGCGAGACCTTCACGGAGAACGCGGATGATCGGAATGCCGCCGCCGACGGATGCACCGAAGTAGATATCCACGCCGTTCGCCGCCGCAAGATCGAAAATCTCCTTACCGTGCTCAGCGAGAAGCTTCTTGTTTGCGGTAACGACGCACTTCTTGGCCGTGAGCGCATCCATCACAAGCTTCTTCGCGATTCCGGTGCCGCCGATCGTCTCAACAACAATGGCGATCGAATCGTCGGAGATTACGGAAGCTGCGTCGGTCGTGAGCGTACCTTCAGGAACCGCCACGCCGCGGTCGGTTGTGATGTCGAGATCTGCGATCTTCCTCAGGACGATATCCACGCCCAGACGCTCAGCCATCACTGCGCGATGCTCAAGAAGGCCCTGCGCCACACCAGCGCCGACCGTGCCGAATCCAAGGATTCCAACTCCGACTTGTTTCATTTTCTCTATTCTCCTCGTTGCAAAAAATTGCGTGTATGATACCACGATTCGGCTCCTACGGCAAATCAATCAGGCCAGGGGGCATCAACCGAATGGTTGCGCGCGACAACAAGATCTGACACCTCTTGAGTGCCGTCAGGATTGATTTTTAATCTCCAATCGTATTTCAAGGCGGAATTACCCATATCGGTCACGCGCACCGCTACCGAACCATCCTGCTCATTTCGGGTTATCGAAAAGCTCTTTGAAATCCCGCCGGTCTTATTTGCGGGATCGCACTCCATCGATGTGAAAGCAGCGAAGAGATCCTGCTCCAACGCCTGTGACAGAACCATCAGGATGACTTCCGCCTGACAGGAATGGGCTGTTCCACACATGCGAAGGACCGCATCACGGACTCCCGCCGTCACGTTTCTCGCCTGCTCCTCTGTTTCATCCGTTTTATAGAAACTGACATCCCCGTCTGGCATATTGAACTTAACCTCATATCTGCCGACCTTTACCCTCGCAAAATCCTTTTCGAACTGCTTGACGGCTTCCGCAACGCCTCCTCCCAGATCATTGACAACCAGCGGAGCGTTCACAGGCGCAAACTCCGTATACCGAAACACTGCCTTCTCATTTTCAACATTCTGAAAGGCCATGTCCATCACATCTTCCTTCGAGAGGGCATATCTTTGAATCAAATCATTGACCATAAAGCACTTACGATTGTACCTGACCGGTTCACTCTCCAAAGAGACGCCCTTTTCATTCAGCGGCCATGCGCACTCCTGTTCGAGCACAATTGCCCAATAATCGGCATTGGCATGAATCAATGGATGGAAACGGACTCCATCACCATTGACGGCGCGAAAAACCTGCTCCTTTGTCATCGTATCATCAGAAGATCTTTCCTCCTGATATATCTTGCCTACACGTTCTCCGTTGGCGATCAGCCTTGTCAACAGATACTGATTATGGTATTCGCCATAGGCGTCCATCGCCGCCATTACCGGAACACGCAGTTCTGGCGAAAGGCACAGCATGTTCCACGGGATGGCAGACCTGCCGAACATGTTCTCTGCGAAACTGATAAATCTACTCTTCAACGTCAGCCCCTCCCCGAAGGACTGGACATTCGGCAAGCCGTCCGCACTTCTGGCCTTCATGGCAATATCCTGGAAAACAAACCGTTCCAGCATCCATTTAGTGGAAGCCTTAAGATTTTTCGTGGCGCCAGCCTTTATCATTCCGTCGACCTGTCTGTCAAACGTCTCCATCAGCTCTCTCGCCTGTCTATAGGTATCCGCATCAGCCACCAGTTCAGGATAGGCTACAAGCCTTTTCTGGACGGAATCAGGAGTCATGATCGCCGCATAGAGATCATCCGGCGCCATACCTCCTTCAATCTCAAAACCGGCGATTGCATTCAGCCGGTCCATCTCAACCCACGACAGTGCCGCCAGATCTTTCAGCTGTTCATCGGCAAATTCTGAAAGATCAATATGGGAAAGACGGCGCACCATCTCATATGTAGACTTCGGCGACAGACCGACATTCAACATTATCCTTTGTCCTGCAATTTTGCGAGACTCTGAAAAGGTCTTGCCTAGATAACCTTCAAGCTCACGCACACTCTCATTCATGAAATGGTTTCGCACTTCATCCGATATGTCAGCATCCACATCAATCCCCTTCATGCATTCGGGGATTTCGGCATTTTCACCCTTTATCGTCCGAAACACGCTTTCCATCGAAATGTTTCCGTTAAAGTGAAGCTCCTTAACCGCGTCTCTGACAGAAACGAGTTTTCGGAGCAGAAACACGTCTTTCGACATGCCAAACGCCTTCATAGCCGAAAGAAGCGGCATACGGCAATCAAGCGGTTGGCTCAACAGCAGCTGCTTGAATTGAGGACTGGCCCCCTCCCATTTCAGAAACTC
>JAFXEA010000082.1 GCA_017521065.1 Kiritimatiellia bacterium
GCCAAAACCCGCGCTCCCATTTTTATCAACAACTGCCGATCCGCTAAACATGCGACCAAGATTATCTGGGTGAATTACATCACCAACATCCTTCCAATGCACTAGATCTTTTGATACATAATGACCCCAGGTCATATTCTGCCAAGTGCGACCGCATGGATTGTGCTGATAGAACACATGGTATTCACCATTATAGTAAGAAAGTCCATTAGGATCATTATTCCAGCCAAGAGTTGGAGATAGATGGATTTGTGGACGCTTAGGCTCATTGTAGACATTCGACGGCAACCACGGGGCTGAAGCAAAACGCAACTGCGAAAGTGCTTTTTTAGCCTCGGATTCCATTCTATTTACGAGCCTAAACGACAACTTTTTACCAGCCCACTCTGAAAGATCGAGCGATGCGAACCAGTCAGCCTTTTTAAGGCCATAGGAAATATTCCAAAACCGGACGCATTCATTGCCGTCATAAACCTCAAAGCGATCTTTGTTTGGCACATCGTTGTCTACTGGAACGAGTACAAACGGCATCTTGGAAGATATTTCATGGCACACCTCAACAACAGCTCTTGCCTTTGACACATCCGAGAATTCAATCTGATCTACGTTGATATGCCCCCAACCACCTGTAGCCGAGTCAAGAATTTGAAGTCTTGCACGCTTCCCGATAAATTCCGAGACATCCCACCCGTCTTCGACCAACATTTCCAGGTCCGCACCGGTGGAGCTCCTTACGATTTTGCCATCGACCAGCAGATTGATGCAACATGTGCCTGGCTTTCGGCCACCTCCAATCAGAAAATTGATTGCTCTCTTTTCTATTGTAAATTCAGGCGATGTCAAGGACCCGGTAGATTTATCTTGCCGTACAAATGTATTTACGAATCCTTTGCCTTTAAATCCTTTGACCTTCTGTTGCTTTAGAAATATTCCAGTGGCGGGAGATTTACCAAAAGCGTCACCCTTGACAATCCAACCGTTGGGATATTCGCCTCCCTCAAAATCGGCAAAAACAACATTCTCGGCCTTCAAGTGGACAAAAGACAAACCAACTGCAAAGGCAACACCAAAACGACACTTCATATTTCCAAATCTTTTCATTGTGTTCAAACAATCCTTTATCGCCATCATTTCCTGTTGCAAGGTCCACGGAGTATCAGCTCATCGATAATCCGCCCAACTTCAGCCTTCGACACCTTTTCCGTAATGCGCATGTGCGGGCCGTTCTCTTCGGGGATCCATTCGTCCTCGCCATCTTTCCCTATCATGCGGTACCGCCCACGGGTGACATTGAAATAGCTCGACTCTCCGCGCACCGCCGCAAGAACCGCCGTCTGGTCCCATGAGCTGCGTCCGTTCAATCCGTAGCATGCCCTGAGCCATTTTGCCGGATTCGACAGAAACACTTCCTTGTCTGGAAGGTTGCCGGCGAAAACGTCGCGGACAGGGTTGCGTCCCTTTTCGGGAGATTCGGCCAGTATGCGGCCGGAATGCACGTCAAATCCGTAATCGACGTCGGAAAACACTACCGGCGTAGGCCACTGCTCCAATGCGATGCGGGAGGATTCGGCATCCCATCTGGAGTTGTACTCCTTGCCTTTGGGATATTTGCACGCCATCGCCACCCATTTTTTCACCTTGCGGGCAACCAGCGCCTTGCCGTCCAGTGGCGATATTCCATCGGGCTTGGTCTCAAGGAGACGGCGCATATTGGTAAGGAACCCCACGGAACATATCACCACGCTTCCGTCTGGCTGGCCTGCAAGCACACGGCGATAGATTTCATTGGCGTCTGGAGCGTCATCGGCATCTGCATACCGGTACCAGCCCGGATAGTCCGTCAGCAATTTGCGGTATTTGTAGTGTCCGCCGTCGGAAAACTCGCCCTTCACCGCTCCTTTCAAGGCTCCAAGTGGAGACTTCGGGTCGACTTTCACCGTAGCCCCGGGCCTCTCGCCCAGTACGCCCATGCCCTTCGGGGCGCCGACGGGAATGCCGGATCTCCCGTAATAGCTGTTGATCACTTCGATGGCACCCACGGAGGCATTGCCGCGTGTCGAGCTTACCGTTGCGAGAATCTCGCACTCTCCGGCGTCCGCCATCGCATGCAGACATGCAAGCGCACCGACATCATCGAAATCGGTGATCATGTCGGTATCGAAGATAACCTTGACGGGGTCTTTCCTGGATTCCCCTGAATCTCCCGCCATCACGAGCGCTCCCAGTCCCGCAACGAAAAGAACGAACATTGCGCAGTTGAGAAGCGCGGACTTCCTCGGAGCCCCCGCAAACTCGCGCCATACGAGAATGCCCCAAAGTGCGGAAACGAGCGTCGCGCCCTGTCCGAGAGCGTACGACACCGCCGGACCTGCCTTGCCAGCAGACACGAACGACAGAAGCGTTCCAAGTCCCCAGATGCATCCGCCGAGAATTCCAACAAGATGTGTCTTGGGGGAACCGCCGAAATAACGCTTGGCACCGTCGAGGATCGGTTCGCCCTGAACGGGTTTGCGCATCGCAACCGTGTTGAAGATGAAATTGGAGACGAAGATACCTATCGAAAACAGGAAGAATCCGGTGTAGGGCGTCAGCATTCCCTCGCGCGGAGCTTCCGCCGTGAACGTAAGATCCACGACACGGTTCACAAGCGGAGAGAACCACATCATCATGAAACCGGCCAACGCAGCGAGAATCAACCCTTTCTTAGTGGATGAAGAGTCCGAAGCCCCGCCTCCCGCACTCTGTTTCGCCTTGAACGCCAGGGCATTGCACAGAATCGAAACGACAATCAGCAGAAGCCCGATTCCGATGAGGGTTGCACTCCCCTGGCGCTTCACCGCATAATTCAGGAGAGTGCCACCGACCAAAGCCAATCCCACGCCCACGGGGAAAGCCACCGACATCCCAGCAACGGAAATCGCCGCCGCAAGCAGGATGTTCGACGCATTGAATATCACGCCCGAAAGTATCGGCCATATCCAGCTTTCCCCGAACGACGATTTGAGATTGGCAATAAATCCCCATGCCTGCCGCTCACCGCATGATCCCATCGTAAGACCCATCGCCAAAGAGAACAGAAGAATTCCAATGACGTAATCCCAGTAGAAAAGCTCGTAGCGCCATGTCCTGCCTGCAAGCTTTTGCGTATTCCCCCAGCTGCCCCAACAGAACATGGTCACCACACAGAGAAGAACGGCCAATGAATAATTATCGCAGTAATACATACGTCATCCTTTCGTTTCATCTTCCCGAAACGACTTCATGCCGATACGGAACGGAAGCCTGCGCACCGGAGCGGGTTACGGAAATTGCAGCGGCCTTCTGCGCGAAGGCTATCGCATCCTTGCAGGATCTACCCTCCGCAAGAGCGACTGCGAACGCCCCGTTGAACGTATCGCCGGCGGCGACGCAGTCAACAGACTTCACCTTCTTTGCCGGATATATCCTCTCGCAGTTTCCGCAATAGACGCCCTTCGAACCCATCGTAATGGCGACACGCTTCACGCCGCGCCTGCGGAATACCTCCGCCGCCCTGCCTGCGCTTTCGACGTCAGTCACCTTGATTCCGGTAAGAAGTTCCGCCTCGGTCTCGTTCGGCGTAATCCACTCAAGGCAACGGTAAAGACCCTTCGGCAGTTTCGCCGCCGGAGCCGGATTGAGGATCACCGGCACGCCTTTGGCATGAGCCCACTTCGCCGCCTCGACAACAGTCTCAATCGAAGTCTCGAGCTGGAGCAGCAACGCCGCCGCATTTTCGATATCCTTGCGGTACGGTGCAATGTCATCCACGCACAACGTGCCATTTGCGCCCAACGCAACGGAAATGACATTCTGCCCCTTCGAGTCAACAAGTATCAGAGCCGTTCCTGACGGATTCTCGCGGTCTATAATCAGCCTCGCGTCGATGCCGTCCTTTTTCATCCGCACCGCAGTCTCACGTCCAAACAGGTCATCACCGACCTTTCCGATGAATTCGCATGACTTGGGTCTTGCGGAAAGACGCGCCACCGCAACCGCCTGGTTTGCGCCCTTGCCGCCGGGATTCATCATGAACCTTCCTCCCGACACCGTCTCTCCCGGAGCAGGTAGTTTTCTGCCGGTTATGACCATGTCTGTGTTGGTTGATCCCAGCACGACTATCTTTCTGTAGTTCCTCTTCACGGCCATAAAATTTACCACACAGCCTTGTCCGCGACAATCTTAAAATCATCATATCCGAAAAAACCTGCCTTTGCAGATTTATGCAAAATCCATTTTGAAGGACATCCTGTCCTGACTATTTCAGCACTGAAGAATTTGCAAAACGCTAATACATACGCTGCATCTTGATTGATTTCACCAAGTCGGATGACGATAACGGCTAATTCAAGCCGAGGCACTTGCAAAACCAGCACAATGGGAGACCGGGCATAACTGCGGGAACGGGCTCACTGGGAGAACGGGCATCCTGCCCGTTCAAGATATCAA
>JAFXEA010000083.1 GCA_017521065.1 Kiritimatiellia bacterium
CCGACCTTTGGAGGGTACCGTTAAAATGCACAATCTGATACAATTACCGACCATGAATTGGCTTGCGTCAGCAACTCTGCTTCTGTGCGCCGTCGCACAGGCAAACACTGGAACCGTAGCAAAAAGCGTTGCGGAGCTTTTGACGCACACTTCAGACAGTCCTGAAAAGGGAGTACCTTTTGACATTGTGGCGGAGGTCACATTCCCGTACGGAAAGACCATAAAATCTTTCACCATAAAAGACGACTCGGGGTCCATAGCCATCAGCGATGAACGTGAATGTGGCGAAAATGACCGGGTCACGGCAGGCGATGTGATACGCGTACAAGGAATTACCGATGACACCATACACGGAATAATATATCCTGGATGCCGCAATTTGACACTGCTTTCGCGTAAAACTCCACAGAAGCCAACTGCGATTTCTGTACCGGATTTCCTAAGCGGAGAATATGATTACCGACCAGTACGCATTCAAGGCCTGATAAGGGATGCTTTCAAGGATGAGATTGATCCTGAAGTAACATTTCTTATCCTTGCAAGCGAAGGACATTCAGTCTATGTGGTGTTCAACACAGATGAATCCGACAGCACATCATTCAACCGTTTCGTTGGCGCACAGGTTGATGCCGAAGGTCTTTGCCGTCCATCTGCTCATGGAACACGGCGACAAATAGGACGTTTCTTAAAAGCGGAAAGCGCCGAATCCGTGCGAATTCTCACTCCTCCCGAAGCTGACCCTTTCAATGTTCCGGACATTACCAAATCAAGCCGTCTGCGGGCATCTGAGCTATCAACTCTTGGCAGACTGCGCACTTCAGGTCATGTGACCGCCGTGTGGCAAGACAGAAACATCCTGCTCAAGACCAAGGATGGGAAAATCGTGCGTATCGATCTAGCCAAAGACATTCCGCCGCGCTACGGCCAATTTATTGAGGTTGCCGGGCTCCCTGAGACCGATCTCTACAACATCAATCTCTCGCGCGCCATATGGCGCCCGGCGATAGGCGAACCATTCCATGATGAGCAACCCGAATACACCTCTGCTGCAACGCTGATGTCCGATGGTCAAGGCCGACTTCGCATCAACACTGGCTTCCACGGGAAGGCCATCTGCATCCACGGCATGGTGCGCAACCTTCCGGCAGACGGGAACAATGACGGACGTCTTTACATGGAAAGCGATCGGTACATCGTCCCCATCGATGTAAGCACCTGTCCAAATGCCCTGCACGACATCAGTTCCGGATGCAGAATAGAGGCAAGCGGCACATGTGTCATGGAGATTGAGAATTGGAAACCAAGCGCTCCAGTCCCGCGTGTAAAAGGATTCATGATCATTGTGCGGAAGCCAGATGACATACGCATTCTCTCCTACCCTCCATGGTGGACTCCGGGACGTCTTCTTGCGGTGATTAGCGGTCTTCTCGCCGCTCTGACGGGGATATTCGTATGGAACCGATCACTGAACCGTCTTGCCGAAAGACGAGGCAGGGAACTCACGGCAGAGACCATGGCACGAGCATCCGCAGACCTTAAGGTCGGAGAGCGCACCCGTCTTGCGATCGAGCTCCATGATTCGCTATCGCAGAACCTTACCGGAGTGTCGCTTGAAATTGCAGCTGCAACCTCTCTCGCCCCCCAAGGCGCGGAACAGACGCTCCAACATCTCAATATCGCCACAAAAACGCTCAAGTCTTGCCGAGACGAACTGCGCAACTGCATATGGGACCTGCGTAACGACGCACTTGAACAGGCCGACATGAACGAAGCCATCAGAAGGACACTCTGTCCGCATGTAAACGGCGTGAACCTAACGGTGTGCTTTAACGTGCCGCGTGAGCTTCTTTCGGACAACACTACCCATGCTTTGCTGAGGATGATCCGGGAGTTGGTGTAAAATGCAATACGCCACAGCCAAGCGAAAAACATATGTGTCGAGGGAATGATTGAAAACAGGCAGCTGCTGTTCTCGGTTTCCGACGACGGATGCGGATTTGATCCTGACAGCGTCGAAGGTGTGCAGCAAGGCCATTTCGGGCTTCAGGGAATCCGCGAACGCGTCAATCTCTTTGACGGCAAAATGTCCATAGACAGTGAGATAGGATGCGGCACGAAAGTGTCAATATCTCTCGCATCGACACATCCTTCAGAAACCACATAGGTACAGACAGACATGAAAAAGAAGATTCGAGTCTTGATAGCAGATGATCACGCCATTGTACGCATGGGATTGGCTTCTCTTCTCAATGCCGAACGCGACATTGAAGTCGTCGGCGAGGCGGAGAACGGAGAGGTGGCAATACGGAAAGCAATCAAACTTAGGCCGGATGTACTCGTAATGGACCTCATCATGCCGAAAAAGGACGGCTCCAAGGCTACGGCGGAGATACTCGACACCATACCAGACACAAAAGTACTGTTGCTGACCTCGTTCGGCACATCAGATGGAATCGCACACGCTCTTGCCGCCGGAGCGACCGGTGCGTTGATGAAAAACACCGATTTCACCGAGTTCGTGTCGGCAATAAGGATTGTCGCGTCTGGCGGACGGGCGGTATCAAAGGAGATTGACCAGCTCATCGCCGATGATCCTCCGGTGCTTGATCTCACACAACGCCAACAGGAAATATTATCCTCGCTCGCGAGAGGGCTCACCAACGCCGACATAGCCAAACAGTTCACAATACGCGAAAGCAGTGTAAAAGATCATCTCACCGCCATCTTCACAAAACTTGGTGCCGCAAACAGATCAGAAGCGATATCCATCGCCTTAAGAAAGCATCTGCTAAAATTATAACCTCAACGATTTTGCCAACCATGGCACTCGCTACGAAATTCAGGAAGCGCGTCCATTTCGCTACACTCAGATGTTTTTGATATAATTCATTGCCATTATGAAAAAAATCAAGTTCGGTCTACTCCCTAGAATCGCTGTAGCAATCATCCTCGGCATCGCAATCGGTGGATTCGTTCCCTCTGAAATCGTAAGAGGCGTGAACACGTTCACATCCGTATTCGACCAGTTCATCAAGTTCATGGTGCCGCTGATCATCGTCGGCCTTGTAGCGCCGGCAATCGCAGAGACGGGGCGTGGAGCCGGAAAGATGCTCCTTTGTACGGTGTCGATTGCATATGCATCCACACTCTTCGCCGGATTTCTCGGATATTTCGTATCCGTGGCAACCTTCCCCTCGCTCGTATCGGCCGATGCGGCGAAAGCGGTAGAAGAGGCCGCCAAGACGTTCGCTCCCTACGTGACCATCAAGATTCCACCAATGCTGGACGTCATGAGCGCGTTGGTTGTCTCTTTCATCATGGGTCTCGGAATGATCTTCGCCGAATCCGACGTTCTCAAACGCGGCTTCGTTGAATTCCGGACGATCATCACCAAAGCAATCTCCGTGGCTCTCGTTCCGCTTCTTCCATTCTATATCTTCGGCATATTCCTCGATATGACAGCGGCCGGCAAGACGAAGACCGTCCTTGCCGCATTTGCCGCAATCATCGCCGTGTTCACGCTGCTTACGCTCGTAGTCATCCTTGTGCAGTTCTGTATTGCAGGCGCAATTGCCCGCAAGAATCCGTTCAAGGCGATCTATACGATGCTTCCGGCATATCTCACGGCTCTTGGAACATCCTCATCCGCAGCAACAATCCCCGTCACCCGCGCCCAGACCATCAAGAACGGAGTCAGCCCCGAAACCGCAGACTTCGTAGTGCCGCTCTGCGCAACCGTCCATCTTGCTGGCTCCACGGTTAAGCTCGTATCCTGCGCTGTCGCCCTTCTGCTTATGGCTGGCTCCACCGCTCAAATAAATGTCGCAACATTTGCCGGATTCATCGCAATGATTGGCATCGTAATGGTGGCGGCACCTGGCGTTCCCGGCGGTGCAGTGATGGCGGCGCTCGGAATTCTCGAATCGATGCTCGGCTTCGACCAGGCGCAGCTTGCGCTCATGATCACGCTCTATGTTGCCACCGACTCCATCGGCACCGCCTGCAACATCACCGGCGACGGAGCGATCGCAATGATCATGAACCGCATTTCACCGAACAGGAAATAAAACATCAATGGAGGAACTCATGAGAAAGATTCTGCTTTCACTTGCAATCGTCATTGCTGCGGCCAGTACGTTCACCGCAATCGCAGCACCCGAGCCGCATCCTTGGAGCGGAAAGAAAGTCGTCTATCTCGGAGACTCCATAACCGATCCCTCACAGCTCACACGCCACAACCACAGCATCTACTGGAAATACATGCAGGAGCTGTATGGGATTGAGCCACATGTGTATGCCGTCAGCGGCTATCAATGGGATCGCATCTATCCAATGGCGCAGAAGATGCAGTCGGAGCTGGGCGACACCCCTGATGCAATCCTCATTCTGCTGGGTACGAACGACTACAACGGCGGAGTTCCGCTGGGCGAGTGGTATCAAACCGCCGATGAGGATGTCAACCGCCGTGGCGTCATCATCCGCCAGCCTCGCCGCCGTTTCGCCAAAAACATGGGTACGTTCCGCGGCCGAATCAACACGGTGATGGAATACCTAAAGCGCAATTTTCCAAACCAGCAGATAGTGCTCATGACTCCGCTTCATCGCGGCTACGCCAATTTCAGCGGATCCAACGTCCAGCCTGCGGAATGCTTCCCAAATGTGCTGGGTCTGTACCTTGAAGACTACGTGAAAGCGCTCCGTGAAGCAGCCGACATATGGAGCGTTCCGCTGATAGACCTCTACAGGGACTCTGGGCTCCTTCCGACCGATCCGGCCTACGCCAAATACTTCCGCGACGGCGGCGAAAACGGCAAGGACAGCCTCCACCCCAACGGACTGGGGCATCTAAGAATGGCCCGCACGATTGCCGCCAGCCTACGCGCCCTTCCTCCCGGATTCAAAGAACAGTGACCGCCTTGCGCTATTTTGCGGCTTCCACCTCAAGGAAGCCTACAACATCCGCGCCACTTGTGCAGACCTTGCCGTCTTTCGGAAGATATTTTGCCCCTGCGCCCCAGCCGGCCATTCTTCCGCCGCGGGAAAGAAAAGCATCGACAAACTCCTTCTTCCCCTCCAATGATGAATAGCGGGAATCAACGCCATCCGGAAGCACCAGCCAGTCTATGTGGTCAAGCATGCCCGAATCGATCTCTTGGGCAGCAACAGGAAAGAGATCAACACCTTTAAGGTTGTCGAGCGCAACAACGGTTTTCGCGACCTCGGTTCCGCATATCACAGGAGAATAGAAGCCTACCGAAAGCGCACGCACCGCTCGATGACGCGGCGGGAATGAGACTTCGCGCCCCGCAACATAACGGAACGCCCCCTTGAGCATGAAATGTGTCACCGGGAAACTCTCCGGATGACAGGCAATCGCAAAGACACGCCCCTTCCCGTATCTGCCGCCTATTATTGCGGCATGCCCATTCATCCGCAATTTGGATTTCGGACAGTCGAAGTCGCTTGCGAACGTACCCCAAACCTCGAAGGACGCGCCTTCGATCGCGTTCGTCGTCGGATAAAGCACCGGACCCGCACTGTAGCGCACCTTGTACTCGCCCGGCTTTATGCCCATAGCCTTTGCGCCTGTTTCGTTAACGGCAAGCGGCATCATGAACTTGCCCTTGCTGCCGAGCCGTCCGTACGGCATCACACTGATGCCGCGCGTCACATCGGCGCTTTCCTCCATCATGAGACAGCAGCCCGCGCACGTGCCGATGTATCCGCCGCCATTGCGGATGAAAGTCTTCAGTTTCGCCGTTCCCTCCGGCTGAAGATCTTTCTTGATGGCCGGAGAAGAACCACCGGGCATAACCAGCAATTTGATCTTGTCCAAAGCACCAGATCGTACGGCATCGCCGTCAAGCAAGGTAAGGTTCATATCCGGGGACGCGTTCACGAGACGGAACCATTCCACACACCCATTGCTTCGCGGCCCGGTTCCCGCATACACGCCGACCTCTATCGGTTTAGAAGAAACAATGATTGCCGATAAGACAACGACAGCGAGCACCGCCATGCGCTTAATTTTCCAGTTTTGCATTGCCACTATGTTTCCTTTCATTGTACGTTGGATTCGACTTCCGTAATAGAGATGAAATTTAGCGTAGATTGTCTCATTAGTCTGATCAAATGTCAAGACACTCAATCCTGGACTATCCCCATCGCGGGAAAGAGCTGGCGAGGCACCCCCGAGACGAGAGTTCTCGCAAACGCCCGCCCGCTTTGTTCAGAACAGAATACGCCCGTTTTGTGCGCTTAAAGCTATAGAGCCAGTTCCATCTGGCATGTTTCTTCCGTCTCATCAGGGCCGTCAAGGCCATGCCATCTCCCGTGGCGGGCGAACAGACGCCCCACACCGTCCGCTATCGCATAGAAGAAGAACTCAGGAACTTCGAACATTCGCCTGGACACGCTCTTTATGTGATCGGCAAGCACGCCAAGCCTCTCACGCTGCCCCAGCCAAGACATGGCGAAATACGCAACGCCCGACACTATGGCCAGCAGGGACTTCAGACGGGAGAACTTCAGCAGACGAACGTCCTCAAGCTCATACGCCTGCTTGACGAATCGGATCGTCTCCTCAATGCGCCAGCGCGTGAGGTAGCCCTCAACGACCTGACGCAGCCGTCTGCGCGAGCGCACGGCCTCAAGCGTAGTCAGCAGCATCATGGGCTTCTCGCCTCTCGGCCACCTGACGACCACGAGATACAACGGGACATCGGGATGCTCCGCAAGGCGCACGGGGAGCGAGCCGTATTCCACCGGCACCGACACCTCCTTGCCGCGGCTCTTGAACGTCACGTTCTGCGCATATTTCAGAGGACACGATCTGGCGACATCCTCCGCCAGACGCGTGGCGTTCCAGTGGATAAGGCTGCGGTTGCCGACAAGCCGCACGATGAAGTCCAGACCCTCCTTGATGAAAAAGCTGAACAGCCAGTCTCCGTCGCCACCCCTGTCGTATACATATATGCCTCGACGGCCCAGCGCATCGGCAAGCGACTTTATGACCTCAAGCACCTTGTCGTTCTCGCTGGTGAAGCCGTCCTCCTTCGTGGACCACACCGACATGCGCAGCGGCACGATCCTCCGGGTCATGCTCTGCGTGGCGGTGGCGAAGCACAGGTTGTAGCCGAGGTTGTCCCCTACACGACCCTTGCTTCCATCCCATACTTTGGCGAGAAGCGGCATCCCGTCCTCCTGCGCATACGGCTTTTGGATGTCTGACGGATCGATGCTGATGATGTCGTCGTCAGCGACCCTTGCGGCGGCCTGTGCAAGAACGGCATCCTGCACCATCTTCTCCAGACCGTCCGCATGCAGATGTCTTGAAAGCCTCTCCTCCGTCTTCTTCAGCAGGATATCCTCCTGCAGTTCGCGGGCGATGCGGCTCAAAACGACGGACTGCCCGGCCTGAATCCCAAAAAACATCTGTCCCAGAAACTCTTTTTGCGCTTTTGGAGCATGGGGGAAGACTATCCCCAAAAATTTCTTAAGTTGTTCTCGCAATCTGTAGGCGGCTGTGGTATCATTCATGGCGGCTTCTTTTTTGGTTTTGACACCCCGTATTATACGGGATTTCCTAAAAAGAAGCCATTCTCTTTCCAATATTGCATAATCCACCAGAAAACCAATGATGTAGCCCCAAAACACGGCTACATCATGGCAGAGGGAGGGGAATTACCCGTATTTCGACGCATTCTGACATACCCCCAAACACAAATTGTCTGTTATAAATGCAAATATCAGCGGAATTACAACCAATTAATCAACAACGGCAACAATGCGCCACGCCTTCATCAAAAAATGGGGATAGTCCAGACTCAATCCTGACACGGTCTAACATCATCAGACCGCCCTCCAATGTTGCCTCACAACATATCATTGCCGGAGCAATAAATCTACCTGACAATAATCTTCAGTCTCTGACCTCTTACAATAGAGGGGTATTGCCAGGCACCGGGGGTAACGCCAGAACCTACAACATTGAAAGTATTTCCGGCAAAGTCCAGCCTGGCATAGGGGCCAAGCGAATCCAGCAGACCGAGTCCAACAGTACCGATAACCTGAGAATTCGAATACAGCTGATAATCGCTTCCTGTGCCGCCACGGATAAATCGGGCATCACCAGAGGAACAGTCTGCAACTCCAGCTCCGTTAATCTCCATTCCATGTGCGAAACAGCCTACAGCGCTCGCTTTGTCGAATGTCAGATTTTTATCACTTTTGAAAATGCATCCTCCATACACATACTTGCTGTTATCAATGGTATTGGCCTCAATCGTGCAGAAATACGCCTGGCCTGTATCGCCGGCAAATGCAGTGGAGGCGCGAATGACACTTCCGACAGAGCGACCGTTCACGACAGCTGAATTATTGTTTTTGTCAAACCGGCACCTGATGGTCGTACCGCCTCTCTGTACAGCCACAACATTGATATTGTTGGTGATTATGCAATCAACAGCGTAATACGTGAACACTGAAGCCGTCGCATGAAAAGCGCCGCCTTCAGTCACATCTTCGCTCTTGCCACGCGTTAAAGTAAAGCCTTGAATCGCGGAAGGGTTCGCCATGCGCACGCAACGGCAAGAATCCAATCCGTCAATGATGGTATTTTCGGGACCTTTCTCCGCAAGAATCCGCACACGGCGATACCACCAGGTTTCTCCATTCGGAATGTTTACAACGCCAGTTTCGCCATCTTTTGCCGTGTACACGCCGGGCTTAACCCGGATAATGGAATACTTGATGTTATTGCTTGTTCCCTTCGGCACTGAATCGATAGCCGGCTGGATTGTCTTATACGGATGCGCCTCGCTGCCGATATCGGAATCGTCGTAAGCATCATCGCCGTTCTTTCCATCAACCCATATTGTCTTGGTTGGTTTACGGGTCTTAAGCGAAACCTCTTTCACATCCGATGGAAGATATATTCCTATCCATCCGTTTGTGTCAGGCACATATACATTTCCGGAGGAAGCATCCTCGTACCACACCACTTCGGCCGGACCAATGTCACGCCTGCGAATCTTGCACATCTCCACCCGATTGGTGAAATGCACGTAAGAACCTGCCTGCCAGCCGTTCCATCCGTAGCTTTCGCATTCCCAAGACTCGTCAGTTTCACTTTTGAACGCCGGCGCGACGCCTGCCATCTCCTGGTGGCATCCGGCCGTTATTCGACCTTCCCGCGGTATCTCTTCCCCCGCAAAATCGATATAACGCAGATCTTCTCTCCCCTCTGGCATCGGCACCTTTTCAAGAAATGCGGGATCACCCAATCCGTCCGCACCGGACAATGATGTAGGTCGGAAATCTCCCAGTGCCGGAGCGCAGAAACCGTATGCCGGAGCATTGGTGTTGCAGGTCTTGGCAGCATCTTCCATGTTGTAGTTGGTAGTGACAGCCGTAAAAAGACAATTCGAAACAATGGCCTGCGGATTACTGGAATTCGCGATAAATTTCTTTTGCGAATTCTCAACCATGATCGTGTTGTACACCTGCGGTGAACTGTAGATTGAAGTAAAATGACTTGTCGCCTCGTTGCCTGCCACAGTGCAATTCACGATCATCGAATTGTAATAGAAAAGGCAGTTGCTTCCGCTGTTCCTGACGACAAGGCAGTTCAACATCGTTGCATTCCGTGCCACTACACCATAATTCTTTGCTTCACTTCCCGGACGCTTTGTCATATTATGGGCAAAAAGGCTCCGCACGGCAATCCCGTATGCCATCGCACCTCCGCAATATGCCACACAGTTGGATACCGTACAGTCAATAAGCCAGTTCGTGTCATTCTTGAATTTCACGCCGCCGCCATACGCACTTGTCGCCGGCGCATATCCATCACGTATTGTCAACCCTTCGATCACCACATTGTCGGCATTAACGG
>JAFXEA010000084.1 GCA_017521065.1 Kiritimatiellia bacterium
ACCGCTCGCAAAAAATCTTGTGACGATTGCTTGACGGCATAAGGGTGTTTTGATACCATTTATCGTATTCAAGCAGCATTTTCCACATAAGGTTTGCACATAAGGCTTGATTCCATCAGTTTCAACGAAAAACATCAAGGAGAAGATAGAATGAACAGCGTTAACAGGCGTGATTTTGTCAAGACGGGCGCTGCCGCAGCAACGGCGGCGGGGTTTGCCGGATGCATGACGGCGGGTGCGGGCAACGCCAAGCTCGCTTTCCTCGGCGGAACGCCCATCGTCTCAAAGGCGGAGGCGGCAAACTACAAGAAACTTTTCCACTGGCCGATAGTCAACGATGCGATGCGCAAGGCCAATGACCGCGTGCTCTGCGCTGGAACGATGTCGGGCTGGGATATCGCCGATGAGTTCGAGAAGAAGTTCGCCGCGTGGAACGGCACTAAGTATGCCTCCAGCGCACCGAACGGCACGGCTTCACTTATCGCGGCCTTCTACGCGGTCGGTCTCGGTCCGGGCGATGAGCTGATCTGCCCGTCCATCACGTACTGGGCGAGCTGCCTCGGTGCGATCCATCTTGGCGCCACGGTCGTGTTTGCCGACGTTGATCCCGAAACGCTTACGCTCGACCCGAAGTCCTTCGAGGCTCACATCACTCCCCGCACGAAAGCTGTTGTGCCGGTTCACGTGTATGGCCAGCCCTGCGACATGGATCCGATCATGGCAATTGCCAGAAAGCATGGCATCAAGGTTGTCGAGGATGTCTCCCACGCTCAGGGTGGTCTCTACAAGGGGCGCAAGCTCGGCACTATCGGCGACTGTGGTGCGATGTCCCTCATGAGCAGCAAGAGCTTTGCCATCGGTGAGGGCGGCATGCTGGTCACGGATGACCGGGAGATATACCGCCGTGTTGTCCGCTGGGGACAGTATGAGCGCATTCGTCGCGACTTTACGAAAGAAGAGCTTGTCCGCACGAACAACCTCCCGTTCGGCGGCGTGAAGAACCGCCTCAACCAGTGTTCGGCGGCAATCGGCATCGAACAGCTCAAGAAGTATGACGCCGAGTGCGAAGTGATCTCCAAGGCGATGGAGTACTACCATGACGGCATCAAGGATGTGAAGGGCATCACGAAGATCTATCCCAAGTGGGAGAACTCCAACAAGGCTGGCTGGTACTATTCGCGTTCGCTCTACAACCCCGAGGCGTTTGACGGCGTATCTGCGGAGACCTTTGCCAAGGCGCTGAATTGCGAACTCTCGCAGTCCAAGTATGGTGCGGGCTGCAACTTCCCGCTGCACACATCCAACATCTTCGATGATGCGGATATCTTTGGCAATGGCATCTCACCGGCGAAGCGTTTCCTTCCGGCAGGTGTCACGCCGAAGGGTCTTACGGGACGCCTGCCCGTCGCCGAGTCCATCCTTCCTCGCGTCATCGGCGATCCGATGTTCAAGCTTTTCGAGAAGGAGCATATCGACCGGTATATCGAAGCTGTCCACAAGGTGGCGGCAAATACCGGTGCTCTCCGTGATTGGGAGAAGAAGAACCTTGTCAAGTCATGAAACTTATAGGTTCATTCCTTTGCGCCATTACGGCGTGCGTGGCGGCGACCGCATCTGCTGGTGCGCCGCCGCTTGCTCCTGATGCAGAAGCACTTGTCGCAGAAATGCGCGAGCAGGCACGCAGATACCGACCTCGGACGGACAGGACAATGCTTTTCACTCGCGCTCAAGTCAAGTATGGACTTGAGCGTGACGATTATCTGCATCGTTGGTATGACCGACCGTTGGCCACGGATGTGTCGCTCAAGAAATACCAGCCAAAGAACCATGTCCTCAATCCGGAAGGCTGGAAGATAACTGCCGCAGATCTCCACCGTGGCGGTTTTGACGGATTTTGCGTTTGCCATCACCGGTTCTCCTACAATGTAAGGGAGCTGAGCCTGACGACCGATACGCCTATCCTTACCGAAATGCCGTATTCGACGTGGGGACCAAACGGGTTCGAAGCGCTCATGAAATGCGCGGCTGATACCTATGCAATGCCAAACTCCTTCCGTATCGACGGCAAGGTTGTGCTTTCCCGTTATCCTGAAACCAAGGGGAGCCAGCTTGGCGTGTATGTGGATTTTGCGCAAGCGCTCAAGAAGAAGTACGGCGATTCTTTCATCCTGATGCCGTATACACGGGCGTTCGACTATGCGCCCAAGGGTGCAATCACTGCCCAGTATCTGAACGAACAGCGCGAATCGCTCCGCCGGAAACTGAGAAAGATCGATGGCTTCTTTTCTTCCGGCTGGGTGCGCTATATGTACGGCAAGCGCTACGACGGGGAGTTTGAGCGCAAGGTTCTCGTGCCGTTTTTGCAGAGTGTTCTTTCCGAGCCTGAATTTGCAGGAAAGAAGTACCTTGCGATGCCGATCTATGCCGGACACGAGAACTGCTACCTGTGGCGCTATGCCTGGGATTGCGAAGGCACTGAAACCCTCTGTGACCAGTTTGAGACGATTCTTGCCCTCCGCCCAGACTATGCGCTCTGCTGTGAATGGGATGAGGAGAACGAAAATACGCATTTCCGTCCCACTGTTGCACAGGGGACGAGCGCGCTCAGGATAGTCCGCTATTTTTCCGACAGACTTGCCGGCCGTGAGCCTTCACTCTTTCCGGGAGATGAGGTTTCTGCCGCTGCAACGCCCAACCTGATCCTCTCCTACCGAAAGTCGATAATCGCGGGCGAACCGCTTGAGGTTGAGGTGCGCAACATTCCGGACGGAACATTCAAGGGAAAAACGTTCGAGGTGTCATTCAAATGGAAGAATGCGGAAGGTCGTACGGTTCAGGAGTTCCCCGCCCAAAGGCTCTCTGCTGACAGCTGCGGAAATGCGTGGTTCAAGGCTCCAGCCTCTTCGCTTGTGGGGAATAATGCAGCTCTCATTCCTGAGCTTTCCGTGCGTTGGCTTGGCGGTAGCGCAAGCTTCAGCGAAGGGCTTTGGCCTGTTGATCTCAATGCCGGACGCGCCATGGATGCCCGTTGGGCGAAACATCCACTTCGCGATATGCCGAAGGGAGTTTCCGGAACCGTTGTGGCGACTGATTGCGGCAAGGATGGGATGTGTGAGGTTTTTGGAAGAGTATCTTCCGATACAGAACTCAAGAGCGTTGAGGTTCTTGAAGGACCCGATACGATATACATGTACGAGCCAGGCGAAGGGCCCAAATCGCTCGCGCCCGGAACATCTGCCGACCGTACGACGTTCCGCATCTCATGGCAGGGCTATATGGCGGCTCAGAAGATATATTCGTTCAAGGGGACTATCGATTGGTGCAACGTGACGGATCTCAAGACCATCCGTGCGAAAGGCCTTAGGGCAAAGGGTAACAGGTGGACTACGATGGGACCGTTCCTTGTCGAACATTGGCCGCAGGACTTTTATGCGTCCATCCCCAATGGAGAGGTGGATAGCGCCGAACTTGAAATAGATCTTGCGCCCATCTTCAAGGGACGCATCCGCCTTGCCGATGTGGTGAGGCATGGCGCGGTCGGGATTTCCGGAAAGGGCGGCGCGAGTTTTGTCGTGACCCGCTGTGTTACGCAGATAGCAATGCCGCCTCCCTGCGGTGGAAAAGAGGCGTCGTTCCGTTTCCGAATGCGTCCTCGCACAAAGTCTGGCGTTCTGCGTGTGCAGACCATTGACGCAAAGGGCAGAGTGTGGAGAGGAAAGCCCTTTGTGTTCGGGGCGAAATCCGGAAAGATTCGCACAGTGCATGCGATAGAGCGCGATTCAGGCAAGGTGTCGGAATTCAAGATCGATGAGTCTCGTCTTGATGAACCGGTGTTCAGATTCTCCCCTGAAAGCGGAAGCGCATTGCTTTCGTCCGCCGGGATTGCGTTCAGTGGCGTGCTTGGCGGATACGTGCCACAGGTGACGGCTATGGGTCAGGGCGAGGCCATTTATGGAAATCCTCTTGCGGTAGCAATTAGAATACGAT
>JAFXEA010000085.1 GCA_017521065.1 Kiritimatiellia bacterium
ACGGAATGCCCGGGCGCGTAGAACTCCTCGCCGGCGTGCGCGACATACTCGATCCCGTCGCCGTCACCGGAGGCTGACGACAATACAGCCTTTCCGGAGACCTCCTCAACAACAAGGCCCTCGAATACCGCCTTGCCGTATGCACCGATGAGCCTGAGCTCCACTTCGGGCCTGAAGTTCTCGGGCAGCGGATCGGGAACGTCAAACTCGTAAGACTGCAACGTCTTCTTGAACGTACCAACCATGCGGTATCCCGTGGAGCCGAGAGTCATTTCCCCGTTGGCCCATGCAACAGAAGACGCAGAGCCTCGGTCAATGAGCTGATGGATGTCATGGCCCGTCACGAAGTACGACACCCTGTATCGCTTGCCAGCCTTAAGGTCGGCAGGATATTTCTTCGCGACGGACGGAGTACTCCGTGCCTGCTCTTCGGTGACATCTATTGTCAGCGTATTGAAGCCATTTACGACAGACTTGGGCGGATTCGCAGCACGTCTGGCGAGTTCGTGTGACACTGCGATTGACGGATCCGCTTCCTCCATGCCGACCATGTCGCAATTCTCGAATGTCACCTTTCCTGCGCACTCAACTATCACCGGATTTGACCGAGGATACGAGAGGTTCGGCGGAAGAGGCGTCATGCGAAACTTCACATTGCGGAAGCTGATGTTGTCCGGCTTCGTCTCGCCGCCGCCAAAAACCTCTATAGGCGAAAACGCCTCTGCATCGATGCGCTCGAACGAAATATTCTCAAGCTTTGCCTTGGAGTATATGCCGTTGGCCGCTACTGCGATAGCCCTTCCGGCATCGCGGATGCGGATGTCTGAGAACTTTAAGTTCGATATGTCAACGCCCTTCTGCTGCCGCCAACCGTAGCAGTTTTGGACGAAAAGCCCTGTCCCCGCCGACTTGATATCGATGTCCCTCACCGTCACGTTCCTAATCTCGCCACCCCCTACGCCGATGCGCACTCCGGTGGCCTGCACCGTGCAGACGCAATTGGAGATCTCGATATTTTCACAAATACGGGAAGGGGCGCCATCGTACAGGTTTTTGCCGTTGTCGCCGCGTATGGCAAATGCGTCATCCCCCGTCTCGATGTCGCAACCCGTTATAAGCACGTTGCGGGAAGAATCGATGTCGAAGCCGTCCGTGTTGCAGTACAGAATGTTATTTCGCACAATCACGTTCCTGATCATAACGTCAACGCAACCATGTATCAGGCAAGTCCAGCAGTTCATGTCTCTGAACGTCACTCCTTCAATGCGTACGTTCTCGCATCCGACGAAAACTATCTGCTGTCCAGGCCTGTTGCAGTCTGCCTTGCGCCCCTTGCCATAGCAGCGTCCCTTGCGCCAGCCGATGACGCTGGCGCCGACATTCTCCCCCATGAAGGCCGCGCCGTTGCCACTGATCGTTCCAAAGCCCGCCAGGGTTACGTTCCTCGCGTTGAACGCCACGATTAGATGCTTCGCGCTCCATCCCTCCTTTACGGAGCCGTGGCTTCCTGGATAGACATCGTCAGCCGCGTAGTCGGAAAGGTTGGGGCTGCCAAGCAGCACAGCGTCCTTTTCGAGGAATAACGTGGTTTCACTACCCATGACGAGCGTGCCCGTGAGATAAGTCCCCTTCGGAACCATCACCGTGCCACCGGTCTTCGCGCATGCGTCAAGGGCCGCCTGAATAGCCGCCGTGTCAAGCGTCTTCCCGTCACCTTTTGCGCCGAACGCCATCACATTATAGTCGCAACGGTACTCCAGTTCATTCCCAGAAGGCAGATAGTAAGGGTTCACCGATATGTAGTTCAGCGTGGAGCGTCGTCCGATCGGTCCGCCAGGCTCCATATCGCTTTTCCAGTCGGAGATCGCCACCTCCGCCTCATCCGCTGTCGCACGGAATACGTAACGGTGCGTGCGGACAGCACACCGCTTCTGGGGAAGCGCCCAGTTGTTCACCCCCCGAGGCGCCATGGCGAAGGATGAGTAGCGGCTATCGAACGGCATCCCCTTCACCTCCGCCCACAGTTGCGGCTCCTCGTCCTTCGACGTGCGCGGCGCAAGAACGTTCGCATAGTCGGAGGATGCGAACTCAAGGATGTACCACTCCCCCTTTCTGAGATTCCTGATCTTCTGAGAGACCTTGTTAGGCCCCTTGGCGCTGCGCGTGAGAAGCGCAAAATGGTCCCCGTCGCAAATGTCGGCGCTTACGCGCCTCTGGATGTCTTTCGCAAAGCCCTTCCGAACCATGTTCGTCACGGAACCAGCCTCAGCCGCACACACATTCCAATGCCTGAATCCTTCACCGAAGTCGCCATCCCTCACCGTCTCCGGGTTGTACTTCCATCCTCTCGCCTCGGCGAGCGAATCCGTCCGTCCGAGGATGCCGTAGTGGTGCATGATCAACGCCTGCCAGCGCAGTATCTCCTCGCCGCAGCCGGGCGTCGTGGTTGAGAGTCCGCCGACGTCCGCAAACGCAGGTTCTGTCGCCATCCTGTGTATCCAATGGTCGAGAAGCACCTTTTCGTTGACGGCAGGCGATATGTGGCTCGTCCAGCTGCCTACTCTCTCGAATCCGTTCAACAGATGCATTATGCGCTTGCCGGCCTCTGGCATCATCGCCGAAAGGCTCTGCATGTTCGTGATGATTCCGTCAATCTGCCTGTCGATATCCGAGATGTTCGGCAACGCCCGCAAATACGACTCGCTCATCAGCATCCCCGTGCCACGCCCAGAGTTGATGATGCCCGAAATAAGCGCGACCACCGGCGAATAGTCCTTGAGCGGCCTGCCTGATATGCCGAAGAAGTCCGCCGAAATCCCGTTCGGCTTGAGTTCGTTGGCAAGTTCCCACATCTCCTCGCCGGACACGTTGAGGTCCCTCGCTGACGCATGAAGACCGAACTCGTCCCAGATCAAGGGATAGCCCTCCTGGTACTGCTTACGCCCACGCAGCTTGCTGTAGATGAATTTCCTGTCTGCAAGCTCCTCGTGCTTCGTCGGCCCTACTCCAGTGCGCGCATTTAGTTCCTTGCCGCGCGCCATCAATTCAGGGTAGATGCGTGCCCTGCGGCGTGCCGTCCAAACTTCCGGCGAGTTCATGGCCATTTCCGCCCGTCCGCATGAAGGCAGAACTGCCTTGCGGAAGAAATCCCACCCCAACTTCATCGTCCCGTTCGTAAGCCCGCTTTCCGGCGAAGCGGACAGGTCGCAATTCACATTCAGCGGCTTTATGAGATGGACTCGCAGCCTACCGCCAGTCGCGCCATCCACCTTGAGCGTATAGTCACCCGGCTTTAGCGTACGTATCGTCTCCGAAGGTTCATCGCGCCTGTATGTGATCACAGGCGCCATCTTGCCAGAAAGGTATGCCTTGGCCTTCTCGTATGGCTTGTCGAATCCGATGAAAACCTGTCCTATGCGTGGATTCGTAAAGGTGTACTCACCATTCCTGAGTTCCGTGTTAATAACCTCCGTTACGAAGTTGTTCAGCCTGCGCCCGACAACCTGCTGCGGTCGCTTCTTTTTCGCGATGAATGGATACGTGTTCTCGCAACGAACCTTGCCCGTATTCGTCTCGACGCACTTTATGTTGACCTCGTGCCGCCCCTCCGCGATCGGGAGACCGAGCGGATGCTTACCGTCCACCATCGCAACGAATTCGCAGCCGTTGGTGTTGAAGTTCGCGAGAAAGCGTATCATGCCCGTATCGGCATCCACTTCGGACATCAGCGGCTCCACGGGAACTATGCGTCCGACAAGTGGAGTGGCCTTGACGACAGTCGCGGATCCCTTTCTGGCCTTCTCGCTCTTTGGCTCCAACACAGGGGCGCAGATGTCAAGATACGCCCCATCGCCTATCTCAAACACCTCGAATCCAAAGCTGTAGATGGATTTCTCTGGATTCACGGATTTAGGCGCTGGCCGCACACCCTCAATCTGTATCCACTTCCCGCCTGTATCAGCAGGTATCTCCACTTCCGCAAATCTTTTCCAGTCGCGGTCAACGATAATCATTCTCGCCTTGCCGGATGGGAGACCCTTCGTTCGCACAAGCGCCGCAAGACGGTACGGCTCGCCGGGAACAAGCGTGATGCCAGGTGCGTAGAACGCAATCCTTTCGGCCTTGCCTGCAACGCGTACGACGTTCTTCCCGCCAGGCCCGGTCTCTCCGGTCAGATCGGCTATGCCCTCGCCGTTCGCGATATATGGCCTTGACCATCCCAGGATGCCCGTCATCCCGTCAAACTCAAAATCTTCGCGTACAAGCGGCTCATCGGCAACACCTGAAAGCGAAACCGCCAGCATGGCCGCCACAGCGGCAAAACGCTGAACTCGGTTGATGATACCCATTTTCACTCTTTCCTTTCTCTTTTCCACTACGCTCCGATCAGCGAAGCGTCATTATGAAGCCATAGCCTCTGACGGCGATCTTGCGGTCATCCGGCGAGACGATCAACTTCTTATTTATCGCATCTCCGTTCACGAGCAGCGAATAGATGCTTGGCAGGGAAATGCCCGAGAGATCCGCATCCACTTCGAAATCCCCAGTCTCCGGCGCGTTCACTATGTCGATGACACCACCTTCCGCAAGCGCAAAGCCGCTTGCCGCACCCATGCCGGAAACGTCTATCGTAATGCGCCGCGTCGTCACCGTCTTGTTTGCGGTGACGGTCGCATTCGTCGCTACAGACAGGTTGTCTATGCCGGCGTCAAGCGTTGTCTCCGGTGCGATTCCTGACGCAATCTCCCAACCATCCGTGTTCAAGGCGTTCGGATCACTCTGCTTTGCCACCGAATCGTAGAAGAACTTCTTGCCCGACTTGAGCCAGGTATTAACGCCGCCGGTCCACGTCCTATTCGATATTACTGTCGAAAGCTCGACCCATTCGATGCCGTCAACACTGC
>JAFXEA010000086.1 GCA_017521065.1 Kiritimatiellia bacterium
ACTATAACTTTTGATGCAAATGGTGGTTCCGTATCTCCGACAACAAAAGAATATTTAACCAATGGTACGTATGGTTCGCTCCCAACACCGACTCGAAGCGGATATTTATTTACAGGTTGGTATACGGCGGCAAGCGGTGGAACAAAAATTACAGATGTATCTACCGTTACACATTCAGTAGTAACGCTCTATGCGCAGTGGAATCATGACAAAGTTCAGCTTTGGGAAGGAGGTCCATATTGGGCAACGACCAACATCGGAGCCGAAAAGCCGGAAGATTACGGCTATTACTTCTGGTGGGGAGATACGGTTGGTTATAAGTGGGAGAATCAAAAGTGGGTGGCGAGTGATGCTTCGTCGTCGAATTTTTCGTTCAGCTCAAGCAATACACCAACCTACAATAAAGATGTTTCAACTTTGCAAAGAGAAGGCTGGATAACAGCGGAGAGTGTGCTTGCTCCAGAACATGATGCGGCGCATGTTCATTGGGGCGGCGATTGGCGGATGCCGACATATCAGGAAATTATAGACCTCAAAGAAAACTGCGATTGGACTTGGACGACGCAGAACGGCGTGAACGGCTATGTTGTCCGTGGCAGAGGGGATTATTCGGCTAACAGTATCTTTCTCCCCTGCGCCGGCTACGGCGACAGGGCTTCGCTCAGCAGTGCCGGTTCAGAGGGCCGCTTCTGGTCGTCCGTTCCGCTCTCGACCTACGGCTACATCGTGTCGGCCCTCTACTTCGATTCGCGCCTCCTCGGCTGGGGCAACTCCTTCAGCTGCAACGAAGGGCTATCCGTTCGCCCTCTCCAAGGGTTCACCAAATAGCGAACGGATGTGAGCGCATTCAATTCTTTAATTCTTCAATTCTTTAACGAGAGACAGGAAATGAATTTCAAGGAGCCAAAGATAATGCAAATACTTTTAATGATGATAACGGTGCTAATAACGCCTTTCGTCTTCGCTTCCGATGCATTCGTCTCTACGCCGTTTCGGTTAGATATGCGTTTGGATGAGGGGGTAAGGGTTGCAGAACCTGCAGAAATCATTCACGCGAACGCCGAATGGGCAGAGGGTGATGTTGCTGTCGTGACGCATACGCCGCCGGGCGGTGAGCCGTCAACGCTTCATACGACGACGAGCATGGGAGCGGAGTCGTTTGTGTGGGATGCGCTTCATTCCGTTGCGGGCGAACATATATTCACCCATACGGTAAGAAGAGATGGGAATATCGTTGATACGCTGTCTGTCACATTCACCGTTCCCGAGCCGACATTGAACGCCGTACGCATTTTTGGTCCATCTGAGTTATACAGCGGAAATGCGGCCCAATATGTCTGCATGGGTTATTTCAGTGACGATTCAGGACGCGAGGTTGTTCCTGAATGGTCGATTGTCGAGTCTGTGTCCGGTATCGACGTTGATCAAAACGGATGCCTTTTAGCGGAACAATCAACGAGCGACCAATCGGTGACTTTGCGGGCGGTTGCGACTTTGAACGGTAATGTCACGACGAATGAATTGGAAGTTGCGGTTTTGGCCGCTTACCTTACTGTCAAACCGACGGCGTTAAGCGTCACAAAAACCGATGGCGAGTACACGGTTTCGGTCGCCTGTTCCGGCGCATGGACGGCGGAATCAAATGCAGACTGGATTAAACTTCTCAAATCATCTGGAGAAGGTGATGGGCTTCTTGGATTTGATGTCGAACGCAATCCGGAGACAAGTACGCGCAAAGGAACGATTTCCTTCAAGTGCGGGACGCTTTCCGCCAAATTGACCGTAAAACAGGCCGCTGGAGACGCTATCGTGAAAGTGATGGTTGCTTTCGATGCTCAGGGAGGATCTGCGAATTACACTTCTCATGAATACATTGTGGGTGAAAAGTATGGAACGTTGCCGTATGCGACGAAGTCCGGGAAGGTGTTTGGCGGATGGTGGACGCAGCCGTCAGGACAAGGCGTACGTGTGATTGCAACATCTGACGTTACCGACTCTGTCACAAAACTGTATGCTTATTGGCGGGATGCAACGACGGCGGATGCGCTTGACGGAGCACTTGACTGGGCGGATGACGGAGATGCCGTTTGGATGATAGACTCCACGATGAGTAAGTCCGGTTCAACTTCCATGCGAAGCGGAGCGATAGGGGACAATGAGTCGACGGTGTTGATGACCGAGGTGACTGGGCCGGGGACGCTCTCCTTCTGGTGGCGCTCTTCATGCGAGGAGTACTTCGATCAGCTGATGCTTTTTGACGGAATGAGTGACAATGAAGATGATGCCGTGATGAGTATCAGCGGAGAGACGGCGTGGGAGCATCGTACATATTCCATCGCCGACAGCGGAACTCATGTTATCCGTTGGGTGTTCCGAAAGGATGAGTTCGACGGCGCCGGGCGTGACTGTGCCTGGTTGGACGGGGTCGTCTGGATGCCGGCATTCGCCCCGGATGAAATGACAGGCGAGAGTACAGGGGAGCATATTGTGCCTATGGCATGGAAGAACCATTACAGTATAACCTCGGCAAATCCCGATTCCGATTCCGACGGAGACGGCATGAGTGACTGGGAAGAGTATGTTGCAGGTTCCAATCCTTCCGATCCAGGTTCGAAATTCACGCTGAATATTTCGATGGAGAACGGAACGCCTGAACTTCAGCCGACTCCGTATCTCGGCGGACAGCGCGAATACATTATTGAGGGCAAGGAGAATCTTGCTGATAAAGATTGGGTATCACCGATCAAGCCGTCTCATAGATTTTTCCGTGCGAGAGTCAATATGAAATAAGCCTATTTAGATTTAAACGGTATTTTAGTAAAGGAAATGACAATGAAAAACAAAAGGAAATGACAATGAAAAACAGAATAGTAAAAATCGTGGTTGCCGCTTTGGCGTTCCTGTTGATGGTGGTCAACACCGCTGAAGCCTCATTTCGGGTGAAAAAGCCTTCATCGGCTGTTCGGCAGCAGGCATTGATGTCTCTGCAGTCAGTGGGAACATCCGAAAATGAGACGGTTGAGACGACGACGAAAGAAAAACCGTTCACGGTTGATTTCGCCGCTCTCGGTGTTGAAAATCCGACAAACGCCTATCTGTTGATTGTCAACGAACAGACGGGGAACGCCATTACAATTGAATCCGCTGGATTCACCGATAAGAAGATTGAACTTCCGCCTTTGGCTTTGGCAGAACTTGAGATGCAGTACCTCGGAGCGAATCAGCGATATCGTTGCATGGCGATGTGTGCAACTGAAAGCGGCAACGATGAAATACTCGGCATGAATTTGCTTGGATCGTCTGTTGCGAATGTTAAATTTCCGAATTTTCAATATCGTGAGGATAATGGGGTTGTTAAAAAAACAACGGTTGGCGAACGAAAGTTGGTCGGATTTGGAATTTCAAAACCGAGTTTTATCTTAGCTAATCCGGATGATTTGGATGCGCAGGCTCGTGCAGAAGCGCTTTCAGAGGAAAACGCCTATTATGTGTATGAGTATGAATTGCCTGATGGGGTTCTGATGACTTACGACGAAGAGGAAATTGAGGCGTCGGAAACAGTCAGTTTTCAGTCTGCAAATTTGACATTTAATGTCTCCTATTCATCAGGAACACCATCAGCAGCCAAAACAGCCACAGCGCATGCGCTTAAAATTTGGAGTTCGGCGCTTTCAGGCACGGTGCCTGTAACGCTGTCTATTGCATTTACAGATTTATCGATTTACGGTGATGGAATTCTTGGGTGTTCTTATTCACCTGGGGCAGGTTTGGTGAACGGTGTTTATTATCCAGAGTCAATATTAAGCCAAAAGAAGGGATTTGACTGTTCATCAAGTTCTGATATTCGGCTTGAATTCAATACAAAATATTCCTGGTATTATGGAACTGACAAAAATCCGGGTTCGTATGTCGATTTTGTTACAGTTTTATTGCATGAAGTCTGTCATGGTTTGGGATTTTATGATTCAATAATTTCCTCATCGGGTGGGTATGGATACGGGAGTGGGAGTTACCCTCTCATTTATGATACATTACTATACTATAACGGATCAAGGTTTACGAATCTTTCTGCTTCTTCTAGAAAGAAAGCTATTGTGAGTAATGCGTTGTATTTCGATGGTTCGAATGCGAAGTCGGCTAATGGGGGATCTCGGATAAAACTATTTGCGCCGTCAACGTATATGGGGGGATCAAGTGTCAGCCATTGGGATACAAGTGTGCCTTTTAAAAATTCTACATTTATGCGATATGCGTATGGCGGATATCCGTTTCATCAAATCTCATCGATTAAGAAAAATGCGATGAAGGATCTTGGTTGGGTTCTGGCTGATTCTACGCCGTTAAAGCCATCCGTCCCGACAGGCGTATCGGCGACAAAGGGGACTGTGCTTGGACAGGTGGATGTCACTTGGAATGCTGTGAGCGGCGCGACATCTTATACTGTTTACCGTTCAGAAAGTGCGTCAGGAACGTATTCTACGGTCAAGACAGGTCTTACAACATGTAAATATTCCGATACGGGTGTTTCCGGAACAACGCATTATTATTACAAAGTTGCGGCGGTGAATTCAGCAGGGACAAGTTCTCAATCTTCGTATGTCTATGGTTATGCAAAAGCGGAGTCTGTTTTAACGTCAATTGAAGTGTCTGGTCCGGCAACTCTAGCATCGGGAGAGTTCGCGGATTATACCTGCACGGCGCATTATTCTGATGGGCTTGTTTCCAAAGGAGTTTCAACTGATGCCGGATGCGTGTGGTCATTGCCGTATGGAGGCAGTTATGCTACGCTTTCAGGGCGCAGGTTGACAGCAGGTTCGTTGTCTCAGCAAAAAACGGTCACGATAAGAGCCGTGTATGGCGGAAAAACATCCGAGCTGCAGGTGACAATTCTTCCTAAAACACTCTCGGTTTCTTTTGTTCAGGGTAATTACGGCACGGCATCATTTACAACGCGTGCTTATTCCGTAGGCGCCGAATATGGAACGTTGCCAGTCGTATCAAATGTGACGGCCGGTTATGAATTTTTAGGTTGGTATACTGCGGCAAGCGGCGGCAGCAAGATTACGGCAGCGTCAATTGTCTCAGGCTCAATCACAAAGCTATATGCGCAATATGGAAGAAAAACAGTTCCGAAATCGTTGCGTCTTGATGTGCCGTCAACCATTGAATGCGGCAAGTCGTATACGGTTCATTGCTATCTTATGGACAGTGATGGTGTAGAGAGAGAAGTGACATCCGGCATTCAATGGTCAATACAGAACAATGGTATTCCATATGTAATTAAAAACGGAGTGATGACTCTTCTACCATCGGAAACATCGACCGGGACCATTAAAATCACAGTTACGGTCAGCGGCGTGCCGTCCTGTTCTGTAACCGTGACTTCCGTCAATCCAGTTCAGAATATTTCCCTTAATGCGAATGGAGGGTCTGTGACGCCAACTTCGCTCTCACAGAAACACGGAGCCATCTTTTCCGGTCTGCCGACACCGACGCGTTCCGGATACGTTTTTCTCGGATGGTATACGGCGGTGTCTTCAGGTGCGAAAATAACAAATGGGATGGTTTATGATGGAACATATACGACGCTTTATGCACATTGGGAGTCATCCGTCGTTCTTTCATCACTTGCAGTAAGCGGGGATGGAAGTGTTGTTTCCGGGGGAATGGTTGTATTTGTATGCAATGCTAGTTTCAGTGACGGCAGCACGATGCAGAATGTTCCGGCTTCGTGGAGCGCAAGCGCAGGGTCGATTACTTCCAGCGGTTTGTATACGGCTCCGGCTGTAACGGCTAATAAATCTGTTACGATAACGGCTTCTTACACTTCCAGGGGTGTGACTAAGACAGCAACGAAGACGGTCACGGTGACACCAAAGAAAGTGATGGTCAGGTTCGATGCTAACGGCGGAACCGTATCCCCGACATCAAAGGAGTTTGCGGTCGGATTGACATATGGCACTCTTCCTACACCGGTAAGGGACGGTTATGTGTTCGATGGGTGGTTTACGGCTTTGAACGAAACCGGAATTCCGGTGAATGCATCGTCTTCGGTATTGGATGGAGTGACGACTCTTTACGCAAAGTGGCATGAGGCGGTTGTCTTGCGCGGATTGACGGTTCAAGGCTCATCCTCCGTGGTGTCGGGTAAAACCGTGGCGTATTCGTGCGTTGCGAATTATTCCGATGGAACAACTGCCATCGTGGCTCCGGAATGGAGTATTACGAGTGGTGGAACATACGCGACGATGACGGCTGGAGGTGTTCTTTCCGCGAAAGATACGACTGTCTCTAGAACGGTCGTCATCCGTGCTGTGTTTGGTGGATTTTCCGCCACATTGAATGTAGTGATACGTCCGAGAACCGTGTCGGTCGAATTTAATGGGAACGGAGGAATCGTTTCCGAATCGACGAGGTCGTATGTGGTTGGAGCGAAATACGATTCGCTCCCGACGGCGACACGTACAAGTTACAGATTCCTCGGCTGGTACACAGCGGCATCAGGCGGTACGCGTATTTTTGAAAATACGGCGGTTGTCGAATCTGTTACGACATTGCATGCGCAGTGGCAGGAAAATCCTCCAGCTTTGAAGGAAATCTATATAACTTCTGAAAATACGGGAGATACGATTCTCAGCGGATCGTCACTTGGATTGACGTGTATGGCTGTTTTCACCAACGGAATCGCCACGACGACAAGCTCACTTAACGGATCCGATGTGACATGGTCGACATCGGATGAATCGATTGGAACTGTGGCAGCCGGAGGAGTGTTCAAGGCCGGACGGGTGACAAGTTCCTGTACGGTGACGGTCACGGCTTCCTATCAGGGGGTGAGTTCGCCTGACTATGTAATATCCATTGAGCCTGAAAGAATTTATGTCGTATTCGATGCGAATGGCGGTAAGGTCTCTGAGAATTCACGTGAGTATGTCGTCGGCGCCGCTTATGGCGAACTGCCGGTTCCGACTTTTGACGATGCGTATCGCTTTGACGGGTGGTTTACGGCGGCTGACGGAGGTATGCGCGTAACAGAGGCGAGTGTTTGTGAAAAGTCTGTGGTAAGACTTTATGCACATTGGGTAGAGGTGACGAAGCTGGTTGATCTTGTGATAACATGCGACAATGTCATTACATCCAGCGTTCCGGCCAAATTTGTCTGTTATGGCGTTTATTCCGATGATTCCGAAATAGTTGTCAATCCGGAATGGATTCTCACCGATCCTGAACTTGGAACGATCAGCGCAGACGGGATTTATACGGCAGAGTATGTACCGGAGATAACGAATACAGTTGTAAAGGCCGTTGTCGGTGGTGTTACGGGCTCTGTTGAGGTTACGATCAATCCGTTGGAAACTTCGATTCGTTTTGATCCGTGTGACGGCGCCGTGTCACCACAGAGAAAGACGTTTACGGTCGGCGCGGCATACGGAGAACTTCCTGTTCCCGTGCGAAGCCGTTACGATTTTGACGGGTGGTACGCGAGACCCGGGAAGATGGGAGATAAGGTGACATTAGATTCGATTGTTGTTCCGGAAGTGGACACTTTATATGCCGGATGGACGCCGACACCTCGTACGCTTTCCGGAATTAAAATTGAGGGTGTTGAATCGATGACGTCGGGCGGCAGTGCCGTATTTTCCTGCAAGGCTGTTTATGCTGACGGCACGGAAGGGAGTGTTGTGCCGGTATGGAGCATAGTGAATGGCTTGGATTACGGCTCCTTGACGCTCTCTGGCTATTTCATGGCGGAAGAGGTGACTGTTGCGAGTGCTGTGACCATACAGGCCGTTTATACTGATAAAGGCATAAGATATGAAGATCAGCATAAGGTGTCAATTCTTCCGTCGACACTCGTTGTTGATCCGGGAGTTGTCTCGTTGGAAGCTGATGCAGCGCAATCTTCGATTCTTGTCGATGCGTACGGGAATTGGGAAGTAAGTGCTGATGTCGATTGGATCACCCTTGCAAAAACATCAGGCAGCGGTATTGACACTGTTCCATTCAGCGTGACGGCTAATACAGGAAACGAAGAGCGGATTGGAACTATCAGCGTCAAGTGTGGGGATTTGGCTGAGAATTGTGTTGTAAAACAATATTCACCGATTCCTGATGAATATGTGTCTGTTACGCTTGATACACGGATTCCTGATCTGCCAGTTTCAACACGGCAGTATGTCAAAGGCCGCAAGTTCTCATATCTGCCGACACCTGTCAGGGCGGGATATGCCTTTGGAGGATGGTGGACAAAACCGTACGGGGAGGGAAAACGTGTTCACGCGATGACGATTGTTTCTGACGATGTTCTTACATTGTATGGGCATTGGACGGATGTTTCGGTTGCATACGCCTTGAACAATGCATTGGACTG
>JAFXEA010000008.1 GCA_017521065.1 Kiritimatiellia bacterium
AGGTATGGTGTCTTCGCAGATTCTCAGCGCCAGAACGGCGGAGAGGTCAAGAAAGGTCCCTTCGCAAACGTCAAGGATATCCCTTACAGTCCTTCGGATCTCATCATTGAGATACTTTCTCCCTCCACTGCCAAATCCACTGCTGCCAACACCTCCACCGCCAGTACTTCCGCCAGTGAAAACAACTCCGCCTTCACCGCAACTACCGTTATAACCACCATCCCACGCCCCTACATTACCCCCTTGAGAACTAGTCCGAACCATATTCTCAACAACCTTCACACCTTTGTCCTTCACTTCATTTCCCCTGTTTCCGGCATTTTCAGGCGTTTTTCTACATTTCGATGTGATCGTTTCCGCATCGTTTCCCTCTTCCGCATTGCCCACCTCCTCCGGCAGAACCGACGAGGCGGGCATGGGATCGCATATCCCAACCGCCTGGCGGAATCTCCGTGCTAACGCCTTATAGCGCATGAGGGTCTTGTATGACCTGTAGAGATCGGGGATTTCGCTCTGGATATATCTTCTTATCCCGCCTTTCCTCGCAATTATCCTGCCATCTTCACCGAACACAAGCGAATTGTCGATGTAGCACTCGAGATCCTCCATGAGCGAACCGAGCCGCACCATGTTCCCGACCGACTCTCGCGCATGGATGAACGCCTCCCTGAGCTGTTCGGCGGTAGGGCGCGGATTGACGGTCGTGCGCCTGCGGATGCGTCTGCGCTCATCCGTAAGGCCCAGCCTGCGCGCACGCTCCGTCTCGTAGTACGACGGACGGCGCAGACGGTGCAGGTGCAAGTCGATCCTGCGCCTCATGACCCATATCGCAAACGCCCCACCCATGAGAAGGGATATGCAAAGCGCATCGAAGAGCACGGCCTCGCTTCTCCTGCCCCTCCTGCGGAGCTGGTCGCTAAGTGTATGCGGCACATGGCCGATTGTGCGCCCGCTCCTATACGCTTCGCGCCAGAACTCCCTTCTGTATTCCTCGGAGTCGAAACCCATTATGTCCTCCACGAACCACTTAAAGAACTTCGGAGCACGTTCGGTGAATGTCATCGGCTCGTCTGAGCGCTTGGCGAGAACGACCCTTTTCCGCAATATATGGCGTTTTACTGCTTTGTCCATGGCGACGAGAAAGATATCAAATCCCCATCGCAAAGTCAATGAGAATATGGTTCGGACTAATTCTCATGTTATTTGTTGATCTATTCTGCGTGTCACAGTGGAAGGGGAATTCATCACTTTCGCATACAAAAGCGACGGGACTACCATTTTCTATACGACAGCCAAGCACGGCTTGCGGCCATGGAATCGTATCTTTGCAATTTACCCTCAAAAATACTGCATACCAACCAAACGTCTCTCAGCAATCGTCTGCAATCATCTGACATCTGAGACATCTCTGGTCCCGATGACAGGCGTCGTGGCGGTATGGGTTCCGTCCGAATGGATTGTGATGGTCCAGTCAAGGGTTATTCCAGAACCCGGCAGATTTGATATCGTCATATTCAGATCACCAGAATCATCAACATTTACCACATAAAGAGGATTGAAAGAGATGGCATTACCCTCTGCGCCGTTGCGCATGACATAAGGCAACAACGCCTGTTTCGCGAGCATTGTCATGCCGGACATAGCCATCGTCACCTGTTCCAGCTTCTCCTTGCCGCAAAGCATGGTCAGTATCTCCTTGACATCTTTCCCGTCACGGTTGGCGTCTTCAACACGTCCGGGACTGTCTGGACTCTCCGTCGAATATAGTTTCACCTGATCAATATACGGCGATTCGATGACGATCATGTATGCCTGCTCGCTCTTCAGATTTTCCGCAAGCCGACCGGCCGCTTCATCCACGCTGCAGCCAAATTTAGGACAGATGGCCTGATAGTACGGGTTGATCTGGCCAGCCGATTCCGGAATGTCGGCAAGATCCACCGCGATCAGCTGCGAAACGCTTGCCTTCGTCAGCCTGCCATCGGTCCAAAGATCCCTGATCTCATCCCTGTTGGCTGCCAAGAGGTGCAGGAGCCTGTCATCATACGAATTTCCGTCCGTCGTGATCTTGAGAGCCTCGATCAACGAATTGCGGTACTCGTCCGGAATCGAGAGCAGGTTATATTTAACACTGGAGCTCATGCTTTCAAAACTATCGCCAAACGCAACCCGCAGCTCAGTAACAACGCGATGCCGATCTCCAGTGAATATGGGATACTTGGCATCGACATCACTGATGCACTCCACTACGTCCCGTGCGGAGGCCCCATATGTCTGCATGAGCTTCAATCCTTCCGCCTGCGCAATGACACACTTCCCTTCGGTCCAGCCTGTTTTCGAGAGGGCGCTTTTCAGCTCGGCGACAGCGCAGTCGCCAAAGTAGTTGGCCAGCTCATCATCTCCTCCTATCGTCATTCTTTCATTCTCGACACATTCCGGGAGCTGTGCCATCTCCCCTTCTATCGCGCGGTAGATGTTTTCCGGGCTTAGATTCCCGTAGGCATGCAGGACCTTGATGCTGTCCTGCACTCCGATAAGCTTATGCAGAAGAAACACATCCTTCGAATCGCCGAACGCTTTCATTGCGGCGATAAGCGGCATGCGGTTATCAACGGGCTGCCGCGCAAGCAGATTCAGGCAATCGGCTTTCCCCGCGCCCTCCCATCCGCAGAACTCAAGAGCCAGTTCATACGAATCGATCCTGATCGGTATCGCCTCCATCGCAAGCAGGGCTTTCTGCGCCGGCCCCTGCTCACCCAGTCTTGCGCAAAGCCGCCCCAAGGCCTCCTGCACATTGAACTTGGGATCCTTGTCAAGAGCCGCCACAATGCGGGCGAGTTCACAGCCAACCATCTGATTGAATCGATCAGACTTCATCTCGTTCACAAGACCGAATACATCAAGGAACGATTTCTTCGACTGCGGATCGTCATGGATGGCCTTGAAGAAATTTATCAGATCTGTCTTTACGCTCCCCGCATCCCCCGCATTGCCCGAACATTCCAGAAGCTGCTTAAGTTCGTCGATCGCCGCAGACACAGGCCTATCCGCAAGTTTGCTGTCCAGCAATTGCCAGGTCATCATCTCGAGAACCGCGCGCCCTCCCTCATAGGCATTCAGCATCTCCGCCATGCCTTTGGACCGACCGTCTTTATCAACCTTCCCCACAAGATAGTCTATCGAAGTGAACGACAGTGAAACACGGTCATCCAATATTGCCTTTGCGGAGGCCTCTTTAAGGTCCCTCAACCTGTCCGGTGCAGAGATTGCCTCCTCCCTGAATTTCCGGATTATGGAATTGATCGTAGCGGACTTGATCCGCTTGTCGCCGTCCACACTGGCGAAAAGCCCATCCGTAACCTTTCCATATCCTCTGAAGCTTCCTCCCTCGGACACTTCAAAGGACAACGCCTCCTTGATCTTCTGCAGAGTCAGGTTGTTTTTCGCCTTCGCATCGGGCAATCCGAAAAAGGATGCTATCGCATGTCGCTTCCCGGCCCGCTCGAACTCCTGCGTCTTCTCGTTAAACACAACATGGCTATGAGTTCGTTCAACTGTATTTAAGTTTGCCAGAAGATCGTTTGCCATTGACTTCCTCCTTAACTTTAGATTTCAGTCTGTGTCATTGATTTTTAATTTTAGCATTTCTCAGTCGGGATTGGTGCCTTTCCATCTATTCTGCCGGTGTCCAAGAATAGAACGTGGCAAGATGCGGATTATGCCTTTGATCCAGTTCCATCTTCGACCCGACCTTGCCGGTCAGGATTACATGCTGCTGGTATGCATTCACGGAAATCCCCTCCGGCGCGTTCGAAACCGCCATGCCCATCATTGAGACTTTGATTGTATATGATGTGCCCATGGGTACGGCATGCATTGCAGAGACTGTTGAGAAGTTCACTTGCCATCTTGTTGTTCCTTTCTTCATGGGATTATCTGTTTCTTTGCAAACTCTGTTACACACAATCGGCAAAAAGGTTACAGACAGGAGCAAAGCCCGGTCAGTTCTCCCTGGAGAACCTGCGCCGTATCGA
>JAFXEA010000087.1 GCA_017521065.1 Kiritimatiellia bacterium
GGCATCCTTACCGCCGGAAACGACGGGGAGGCGTCCTCTGCGGGCGTACCAGCCGATTTTGCCCGCCACATGGTTTCGCTTCCATACAACGATTTTGAGGCGGTGCGTGAGTTCTTCGCCAAAAGGGGCAAGGATATCGCCGCTGTGATAGTCGAGCCTGCCGCCGGAAACATGGGGCTTGTTTCGCCTAAAGAAGGTTTTCTTGCGGAACTTCGCGAACTGACGCGTTCAGCTGGTGCATTGCTCATCTGTGACGAGGTGATAAACGGTTTCCGTTTTGGACTTTCTACGTATTCTTCGCTGTTCGCCAATGTTGAACCGGACATTGTGACCCTCGGCAAGGTCATTGGCGGCGGATTGCCGCTGGCGGCTGTCGGCGGCAAGGCGATGTACATGGATCGCTTCGCGCCGGAAGGTCCTGTCTATCAGGCCGGAACGCTCGCCGGAAATCCGCTTGCTGTCGCTGCTGGACTCAAGACGCTTGAGATACTTGAACGGGACAATCCTTATCCTGGCATGGCGGCAAAATGCGGCAGGATCGCTGAGGGCGTGAATGCCATTGCGCAGGAGCGTGGGATTCCGTTGCGGTCTGCCCATTTTGGCGGAGTCTTCACGCTGTTCTGCTCTGCTGAGCCGGTCGCGGATCTGGCAGGGGCCATGCGTTGCGACACCGCACTTTACGCAAAGGTGTTCTACGGTCTTTACGACCGGGGAATATACATCGCCCCGTCGCAGTTCGAATGCAACTTCGTTTCGGCGGCGCATGCGGATGCAGATGTGGATGTGTTTATTTCGGCGGTCAGCGAAGTCCTCCAGACAATGGATCGATAGGATACCGTTATTTGAAAATGAATTAGGCTATTAGGCTGTAAGGAGTTGAATATGAAGATGATAACCGTTTTTGCGATAATGTGCTGCGCTGTTGCGTTTGCAAAGCCCAACAAGAATACGTATCCGATCTGGCCTGACGGCAAGATGCCCCTCGCCGTGACCAATATGCCGCCGGAGACGGTGAAGCCCACCAAGGATGACATCGTTCGGTTCACGAATGTCTCGTGTCCCACAATTACATTTGTGAAGGCGCGCTCTGAGGATCCCACGCCTGCGGTTCTGGTGTGTCCCGGCGGTGGATATTCGCATCTTGCATGGAGCCATGAGGGTGTCGAGACGGCGCAGTGGTTCAAGAACCGCGGAGTGTCGGCGTTCATACTGAAGTATCGCTGCCCTGGACAGAGGGATGCCGCGTTTGCGGATGCTCAGCGTGCGCTGTCCTTCATCCGCGCCAATGCGGTGAATTTCAATGTCGATCCGCAGAGGCTTGGCATGATAGGCTATTCTGCTGGTGCCAATCTTACTGTTCGTACCTCCATCCTGCACGCGAAGCGCATATACGCCTCTGTAGATGATACGGACAGGGCATCCTGCCGTCCTGACTGGGCGATGGTCATATATCCCTACGATCTTCTCGAAAAGACTCCCAAGGGTGTAATGCCGCCGCTCAGGCTTCGCGACGAATATCCTGTCGATGCCACTACGACTCCGGCGTTCATTGTGCAGTCTCAGGATGACAGCTGCAAGGTTCAGACCGCTCTTACCTACTTCAATGCGCTTACCCTCGCCGGGGTGAAGGCGGAGATGCACCTTTACTCCAAGGGTGGGCACGGTTACGGAATGCGCGAGCGCGGCAATCCGACCGACTGCTGGCCGGCGTTGGCCGAAATATGGCTCGCCTCGATGGTTGGTTCCTGTGAATAGTGCGCAGCATCGACCTTAATGTGATACAATACACGAAATTTTTCAGAAAGAAGAGACTATGAGAATCCTTACTGGCATTCAGCCTTCCGGCAAGCTCCACTGGGGCAACTATTTTGGCGCAATGAAGTCGATGTTCGACCTTCAGGAGAAGGGCGACATATTCATGTTCATCGCAAATTACCACGCGATGACGACCGTTCGCGACGGGGCGGCTCTGCGTGAGCAGACCCGCGACGTCGCTCTCGACTATCTTGCTTGCGGGCTCGATCCCGAAAAGGCTGTCATATATCGCCAGAGCGACGTGCCGGAGGTGCAGGAGCTGGCGTGGTTCCTCTCATGTCTTACGCCTATGGGGCTTCTTGAACGCTGCCACAGCTACAAGGACAAGATGGCGCACGGCTTCGACGCGACGCATGGTCTTTTTGCGTACCCGGTACTGATGGCGGCGGACATTCTCATGATGAACGCCGATCTCGTTCCCGTGGGCAAGGATCAGAAGCAGCATCTTGAAGTGACGCGCGATCTGGCGCAGAAGTTCAACAATGCCTTTGGAGAGATATTCAAGCTTCCCGATGCCTATATCCCGGATTCTGTTGCCACGATTCCCGGTACCGACGGGCAGAAGATGTCCAAGAGCTACCGCAACACGATCGGTCTCTTCGAGGACGCGAAGGCGATCAAGAAGAAGGTGATGGCAATTGTTACGGACTCCACGCCCATGGAGGAGCCCAAGGAGCCGGAAGGCAACTCAATCTATGAACTCTACAAGCTGTTCGCCACACCGGAAGAGGTAGCCGAAATGGCGGCAAACTTCCGTGCAGGCGGCTATGGCTACGGTCA
>JAFXEA010000088.1 GCA_017521065.1 Kiritimatiellia bacterium
CCCGCAACGACGCGCTCATCGCTCATCATCGCATGGAGAGTCTTGCGAGGACCGGCAATCGTGCCGCCCGCATCAATCGTTGCCTGGTCGGGAATGGCCGCCGTTTTGCCGTCCCACGCATCGTTTCCGTAGTTGGCATCGACATAATAGTCCTCTCCGTATGCCATATTCACGGCAATTGCCGCAGCAACAACAGCAAGGGCTTTGCTGATCAAGCCTGCGTGTAATCCCTGAAAACAGGGTTTTCTATCATTTTTCATCGCCATAAGCATTCCTTCCATAGTTGCATAAACAAACAACTTCACACCCTGAATAACATCAGGAGGCATTACTTCTCAAATTATGCCGCCTTATTCTACCAAAATCATTTTTTTTTTCAAGACAAATGCACCTCCGTTCGGCGGTTTGGCATAATCTGTGCTGTCCAGAAGCAAATACAAGAATTACTTGCGTTTACACCTAAAGTTTATTGAGCAGTATCGATAGTGGTGTCTTTCCCTACTATTCCTTCCTATGAAGGAATGTTGCGTTTACTTCTGGACACGCCCGGTCAACCAGTTTTGCGCCGCTGGCGCGACCACGAAAGCTGCGGCGCAATGACCATCTGAGTGACCGATTGCGTCATCTCTGCAAAGAGTATTCTTTCACACACAATATAATGGTACAATATTGACAGTTTACCCAACTTATAAAACTCTGCGTTAAAAACAAAAAATCACTTTCCCCGCTCCATCAGAAGACCTTGATGACCAGCCGGTATTATCGCCAGACCGTTGTGGATTGCGGCAAGATCAGGCCGTCCTGAAAGCTTGTATTCCCGCAGTAGCTTCGGCTTGCGGGGATTGGCGAAATCCCAGATATGCACCTCGCCCTTGCTTCTTGAGGTGCATACCACAATCCGTCCATTCGAACGCGGAACACCGCCAATGCCTCCCGGATGAGCAACGCTCATGACCGGACCGCGCGTTCCATCGGGATTGACGAATTGATATCCGCCCCCCACCGTGTACAGGAATCTGTCGCCAAATGCGCATATTCCATTGCCTTGGTTGCCTGCGCGGACCGTGCCGCGCTTATCCACTTTCACCTTCCCTCCGTTTCCGCAGAGCGCCGGCCATTTGAGTCCCAATTTGTTCTGGTGCGCCGGGAACGCGTTTCCTATCGCTCTGTCCGCCAGATATTTGTCCCACTGGCAGCCGACAGAAAATCTGCAAATGGGGGTTGTCGCATTGAAATCATCCAACCTGAAAACTTCACAAGCTTTTGTGCGCGTCGACAGGATCGCTACATCCCGATTTGGCGCCCAGCACCAGAATGCCACGTTCTGCCCATTCCCCGGCGGCAAGCGTCTGACAACTTCCCGGAATCCTACGGCCCCATCCAGTTCATATACAGCCCATCCGTCTATTCCTTCAGCGGTCACGAGCCTGTCACCGGCGAAGCAGCAGTCCGTCACTCGTTTTTCCCCCGGCAACTCCCCAAGCTTTCTGAATCCATGTTCAGGTGATATCTCCAAAACATGCAGCCCTGCATCCGCGAAAGCGGCATAGGCGACACCACCTTTCAGGCATACAGTCCGCGCCTGTCCCGAAGCAGACGGGCGATAGACATGAAACACATTCGGATCAGTAGCATAATCCTCCCTGTATGACGAATCTTCCGGAGACTTGCCTTTATCAACCGTCAATGGCTCGACTTCTTCTGCCGGCACGACCCAAAGTCCGCTCGGCCTCGCCGACACATACAGGCAACCTTTGCCGACAGCCACTGAACTAATGGCGGCAGACGGCCAATCTTTTCCTTTCTGAGGAATGCAAAGGCGATCGATGATTTTAGGTTTGCCGGGATCTTTCACATCCACCACAAACATTCCATTGTGGGAATCGCAGCAGAAAGCGAACCCATTGGACACTCTCGGCGTCCAATAATCGTCGTCACGAGGTTTGAATCGCGGGAAATCAATTCGCGAAACGCGCTTTGGCCTGAAAGGATCGGAGATGTCGAAGATATCCATTCCCCGCCCACGCCCGCAAGCCTCATCATCGGTCATTCCGCGGGAGAGACGAAGCGACTTCGGGATATCGTGCCCTGTGGAGCAATAAAGGTATTTCCCATCTGTGGCGACACCATCTCCAAAGCCCCCGAGTTGAAGTTCCGCCACTTTGCGGAAGCGTTTCATGCTGCGGGCGTCGAATACGGTCACTTTCCCTGCCGCCCATTCTCCGGAATACAGGAAACCGTCATGGTACACGACCGACTGCGATTCAGGCGTCTTCCTGATACATATATGCGCCGGGTTGCATGGATCGGACACATCCACAGCCTCTACACCATTGATGCGTTCGGATAGAAAAACCGTATTCCCCGCAACATCTATACCGGTCGCGAACTCAACAGAATCGAATCTTGACAGCAATCGCATGTTTCGGGGATCACTCACGTCCACAATGCGAAGTCCGGTCTCCCGCGACGCCACATAAGCAAGATTGCCCTGCACCACAACCTGCCGCCGGTTATCCATGCCCTGCAATGCTCCCAGCAGCTTCGGCGAAAGCGGCGATGACACATCAAGCGCATACAGGGAATCGTCGGCAATGCAGTAGAGGGTGTTTCCTTGAAGAAACACTCCCATGGCGGCATCCCCGACAGTTTCAACCTTCTGCGGCCGCCCCAGCAGACCCGCAAATGACGGATGCAGCAGAAACAGCCCCGCCGCTGCACACAGCAATCGCCCCATCTGCGGTCTTATTTTCGGTTGCATGGTATTTTCCTTTTGATTCCTTACATCAATGACTGTTAAGCCAATGAGGCTTTCCCCTCCAGATGCCGTGTCATGTTCTGCGTTCTATCCTCACATGGTCGAACTTTATCCGCCCGACGCCCTCCCCGCGTATGAGCAGGTAGTACGAAGAGGAAGCTTTTCCCTTTTCAATGTCGATTACATACCGGATGGAACCGGAATCGCCATCCAGCGTGGATATCCGCCCACTGGCGGGCTTGTGCGTACCGGTGTTGCGCAGATATATGAGCCATGTGCGCATACAGGAGTCTTCCTGAATCGTATGCATATCGACAACGAAACGGAACTTCGCGCCTTTCGCACCCTTCCATGCTCCACGGGGAAACTCAAGCCGGGCATCCACATCACCCATCTCGTAAAAGCCGTCCTTGAGCGGCATTGGCTTTCCGCCAGAGAAACCGGAAAGGAAAGGACAGTCCTTCATCGGATTGTCCGACTGCCATACGACCTCCGGCGCCACCTTCGGTTTCGGCGCCGAAAATTCAACGGACAAAGGATTGCCTGCCTTCCGCAGGCTATTCAGCGGGAACACCCGGAAGCGGTATCTGCCGCCTGGAGTGAAATACGCGCCGGGAATATCCAGATCGTACTTTTCAGGCCGTTCAAACGTTCTCAGCCATGCTTCGCCGATGAAATCTCTCGTGCCAAGGGGCTTCCATTTTCCGCTGCGGTCACGACGCTCCAGATTGACACGATAGATGTAAGGACGGATATCTCCGTCCGCGACCGGAACCGTAAGCAGTACGCCGTCATCATCTCCGGCCGGCACAACCTTCAGCGTCGCCCCCGCCGCAAAGGACGGCACCGCCGACCTGTCCTTCCTCCCCGCATTGCGATATGGCGCCGTGGCCGGATCGAAAGGCCACGGAATCATCCACGGTTCGTTCGCCCTGTATTCTTCGCCGTCGCGCACATCGAACCTGCGGAATACGATGCGTGAGGCGAAAACGTCAACTATCAGAACACCGTAGTGTTCCCTTCGCGGATGATCGCTTCCGACCAGACGCTCTCCCCAGTTCTGCAGGCATCCGACATTCACGGACGTGAACTCCCCTTGCCAGATCGCACGTTCATCCACAAGCGTTCCGTGGGTGTGCCCGGAGAAGTTCACCACCTGAGGGTACTTGTTGAGCATTTCCCTCTTTTCCGCGTTTCCGTAGCCGCTGCGCGTGGTTTTCTGCGGGGGAATGTGCGCAAACACAAAGACGGGCTTGCCGTGATTGGCCGCCACCGCTTCGGCAATCATCTTGTCGCAGCGATCGAGATCAAGGCCGTCCGTCATCCTCTGCGGAAAAACCACATACGGAAAGCCTTTTATCGTCCCATGTGCATAAGGATCGTTCTTCGCCCCGATCAAACGCTTCATGTCCGCAAACGCCGAATCCGCGTCCTTGGGCCAAAGGCTTCTCTTCTTGGCCCCTCTGTAGTAGATATAGTCATGGGCCGCATACACAAAAAGCTCCTCTGGACGTTTCGCCGCGGGCACTCCGGCAAAGACCTCCTCGACCGTCTCGCGATAGGCCTTATACCCCGTGGGATAGTGATGGTCCGCAACGTCGCCGACATTGACCATCAAATCCACGCCTTGCTTGCGGAACAGCTCGTATGCGAGCTTAACGCGCCCACAGCTCTCCTTCGTTTCACCGATATGCGTATCGGTCATCAAGCCTATGCGCAGAAGCAGTTTTTCGTCCGCAAACGCATACAGCGATCCGACAAACGGAATCGCTCCGACATACCCCAGGAATTGACGTCTTCTTATCGGCATTGAAATCCTCCAGTTTTCCCTTAAGCTGGATTTGTGTTTCTCAATCCTCAAGCTCCATTTCCGGATATGCCATGCCTATGACTTTTCGCGGCACCCGCCGCCACCACTGAACCTCCGCCGGCTGTGAACGAAACACCCGCCCCCACGAATCGGGAAGCCGCTTGTGGATGCCGATGCGGTATTCCAGCAGATCCATTGCCACCTTTCCGA
>JAFXEA010000089.1 GCA_017521065.1 Kiritimatiellia bacterium
AAGCGAAGTCCGATGAAGTACACACGGTCGAGGTTTCCGCCTACGACATTGAAATGTGAACCCTTGCCGGTGAAGTTGTCGTTCACGTCGGTCATCAGGCTTTCGATCTCCTTAACCGCAGCGGCGCTTGCAGCATTGAGCGAATCAGGCACATCCTTACCGGCGGCCATATCCTTGAAGTACGCCACAACACAGCGCGTATATGCACGGAGCGCCCTTCCGCCCTTCACTGCGTTCGAGAACGCACGATGCTGGCGTTCATACTCGTCAGACGAAAGAAGCGGTTTGAGCCGTTCAATCTCCTTGAGACCCTGTTCGGCGGCTGCGAGCCCCGTCTCCTTCTCGGCAAGAATCTGCGCATGGGAAGGAGTCTTCATCCAGTCGAGAATGCTCCAGATGTCCTTTGCGGCGGCAAGATCGGAATTCTCACGGTACACAGAGAATACGCCACCCGCCTTGAGCGTCTTGAAGTCCGGCTTTATGGGGAAGGAATGGAACGTGAGGTTAGAGGCGATATAGTGGATGTTGCGGACCATCTCGAGTTCGCCCTTGATGAGCTTGGCCATATCGGCTGCCGCCTTGCCGAAGCGCTTGCGCGAGTATTCTTCGATGACCTGGTCTGCGGTTGCCTTGCGGTCGCGGATGAATCGCATGTAGGCGTAGAGGTTGACCTCATGGGCCGAATCGAATATGGAGTTGCCGACACGGTCGATGCGGAGCGTGAAGCGGTCCACATCCTCCTCGAACGCGCTGTCCACATATTCACGGATGCGCGAGACCTGTGCGGCGGGAAGATAGCCTGCCCCGAGATACTCGCCGAGAACGTCGCACTCCGCGCCGAGCGTAAGCGGATGGTTCTTCTTCATGAACGGGTTCTTCGCGAGCCACGGAACGAAGTCCGCCTCTGTGACCTTGGTCTCGATCTCGAATCCATGATCACGGGCTGCGCGCACCGCACCACCGATGATATCCTCGTAGTCCTGGGAATTCGAGCCGAATGAACGCAGGATGAACCGCTTGCCGCGCTTCTCGTGCTCCTCGGCGAAGATGCGCACAAGATGCTCCACGACCTTCTTCGGCGGATAGCGTTTCGGGTTGGAGTTGTGGATCACGGAGTAGTCCGCTTCGGTGAGGGTGAGCACAACGCCGTCAAGTTCAGGACAGTACTTGAACGTCTCGGAAAGCTTGAAGCGGAGATAGTCGCGGTACGTGTCGCCGAGAAGGTCGAACTCCCCATCCTCGTCGATGAGCTTGGGAAGGTCCTTGAGAATGCCCTTCGGAATGAAAATCTCACGGTGCCAGTAGTAGAGAGGCTTGCCTATCGAATGGGCTAGCTTGCATATCTCACGCAGTTCGGAGCGCGCCTTGTGAACTGACGCGGGATCGACGAGCGCATGGGCGTTTGGATACGGCTCGAGCATGGAGAGTCCGTTTATGCCGCCGTATGCGGAATGACAGTCGCCGCAGGCTTCGAACGAATCGACGCCACCGTATTCCACGGCCTTCTCCACCACACGCTTCATATAGGCGACATCTATCGCCGTGGGATGCATGATGGACCAAGATATCTCCGGCTTTCCTGCTGCTGTCGAAACTGCGGCCACAGCCGCACAGAACGCAAATATCGTATTTTTCATATTGATTGAGCCCTGTTTAGAGAGAACGGTATTTCTTCACAGCCTCTTCGAATGCGGGAGTGTTGACAAACCCGCAGCATTTGAACTCAGGACAGAATCCACGATACACGCATTCCGGCACGCATGCAGACGCGACCTCGGGTTCCACCTTGGCAATCTCATCCACGACAAGCCTCCATGCGGCGCGCGTCTCTGGAGAGGCCTGCGAACAAAGCCTGCGGCGGGACATGAATATCACGGTCTGAGCATTGGCAAAGCACTCGTGCTCAACAGGAGCATCCTGACGCGCACCGGTTCGGTCCTCCCCCGTTCTGTCGGTGCGCTGCGTGGAGACAAAAGGCTCGATCCCGAATTTATGCCTCACAAAATGGACCGACACCCAATATGGAAGGTTCGTCCACTTCCAGGAGAAGATGAGCTTTCGGATAGGCGAGTGTTCCGAAAGAAGAATCGTCTTCTTCCACTTGGAGGACGGCTCCTTCGTCCCCTCTGGCATGCGGATCGTTGTGCGGGCGGCATCCGCGACACTGCGCCACGAGCCAATCACCTTGAGAAACTTCAATGCTGTACTGTTCATGTCCGCAATTATACCATATGCGGCAATTTTTGCATTCCCCACAGGATTACTCCCGAAATCAAAAAAAAATCATTGTGTCCACACAACCGTCTAGAGTGCCGTACAAAATGGCAGGCTGCTTGTATCTTGAATCCATATAAGTTTGTATGACTGGAGATTTTCAAAGAATAGTTCACACATCCCGGATTGCATCTTGAAGAATATCTCTTCACCGGACAGCGGATCGGCCGCCCGGACAGGATTGAACCATTTAGGCATAGGAAGCTTGAAACGGCACCGACTGAGCGGCTTGACGGAATAGGGACGCATCCTGCCCTTGGTTTTCACATCCAGTCCGACATCATATCTCAGATTGCGGACAAGAAGAAGAACTCCCTCATCGCCACACCAGCTTTCGTATATCTTGATTCGGCTGTCGCGCCGTTCATGGCAGCGCATGGGAATGCTTTTTTCAATAACAGGACGCAACCGGTTGAAATCCGAATTGAACTTGCGCACCGCATCTGCGAGACCTTGATTTCCAGCAAATGGTTCTGTGCGGCTGTTGAACCAGTGATGAACTCTCATTCCCCGGATGCCTCTCATGAATGCACACCATGCCAATGTCTCGAACTCCTTTCCGTCAAGCTCCCGTGCCCACCGGAAACGTTCCGGCACCCATATCACCGGGCGCGGCGCGACATTCGCCACAACATCCGAAATAAATGCATCCTCTTCGTCTATGAACCTCTGAGGAGTCACACCCCAATGCAGCTTGTACGGCTTAGAGATCACGACATCGCCGATCTGTGAATAGATGTTCCACACCTCAGGATACAGCCCCGTGCAGAAATCAATGCCGCTAAGCCCATCAGGTACAGACGCATAGCGCTTCATCCGTGCTGCGACGGCAGACTGTGCATTCATCCCATGGACACCGGACTTTTTGTCCGAACAGGCGACATCGTACGGAATACGAAAGATGCGCATTGATGGATCGAATCCATAAAGTTTACGCTCCCCTTCCTCTAAAGGCTCGGAATCACTCTTGCCGTTCGGTGCCACGGTGCATACGCCAAGCATAGCCCTTATGAACACCGAAGATTTCACGCCATCAGGAAATTCCAGCTCCACAAACATGCCGTCACCCTCTTTCGGAGGAACCGGAAGCCCCGCCACGACAGCCCCCGGATGCCCGGAAGCTGTCGCTCCAAGATTGATGAACCTTTCGATTCTCTTTCCGTTCACCGATACCGATACGGGCGGAGCACCCTTGGAATACCGGATAGACATCACGGAACCGTCTCCAGAAAACGACAAGAATTCGACACGCCGCTTAGGCTTTGAATAGCGCGGTATGTGAACGGACAGACTTTCGCCGCTTGATGTGGTAAGGGCGAGACGGCATGGCCTTGACCGTTCCATGAAATTTAACTGGAAGGAAGCATAGCCGCCAGCCTTGATGTCAGGAGACGGATAGAACTGCCACCACCGCACGCCGGCGACAGACGGAACGGCTGGTCGCCCGACACGTCCGCCGGCCGCGCCACGGCGAAATGCGTCAAGAGCACTCTGCACCGACGGGACGATTTTGGGGAGCACCACCCCATCCAGCTCTGCCTTCACGAAAGAAACCGGTTCCCGTGTACCGTTACGGACAATAACCTCCACCTTCTCCGCCCCTGCATTGCCAACCGATGCCATATACCGCACCGCCGCAACGGAAACGTGATTTGACGTGGCTGAACTCTCAGAAACATTATCACACGTCGTCTGGCATCCTGCCACTATAGCCAAACACAAGAATCCATATATCAACCTCATAACACCCTTCCTTTAACGAATACATTTATCTCCAGAACCTTCTATTTTCTTGAATGAATTATCTTGCATCCACTTATATTGATGTCTATGTTCTCCATTAGTGCGCAACATTAAATTAATTGATGGCTCTTTAGAACCATTAGAGCATTCCCAACTAATGCCCACACGTCCGCAATTTAATAGAATACGATCTTCACCGTTAGCACATCGAACTTGCATCAATAAAAAATCGTTTCTTTTATCTCTGAATCTCAAGAGAAATCCCCTGCGGTCTGACACTCCTTTCTCTTCATACAATTGAATGCTCTTATTTGTGAAAGAAGGAAACATCTTCAAATTCATCGGCATTTCTAAAGAAAATATTTTTCCTAAATCAGCAATGTATCCTGAACATATTTTGGGAAAAACAATCCAATACGCAATCGCCATTACAACCATCAGGGCAATGATTATAACATTCAATGCATATGACACATATAGAAAACATTTTCCTATTTTATTTTTGTGGTGACGGGCATCCGGTCTTGGCAATTCAGACGCAGGGATCCTTCTTTCTGACTGCATATGCATATTTGCTACATGTGGTTTACCATATGAAACGGGACATACTTGACGCACCATTAATTCCTCCTCTCCTATTGCATTATGACCTTGGTATCAGTTAATGGCACAAAAAAACCATTCTCATCGCTTTCCAATAAGATATGACCGCTTGAAAACATATCGCCAGAACCATGCCGGCGCAATAACAATCGGATCGGGGAGATCGGATCATTTTTCAGGAAAAAAGTTGCAATTAATGCACCCGACTCCAACAACAAGACATCCTGCTTATCTATGTGATATTTACAAAAGGAAGAATCGACGTTTTCCCGTTTTACTTTAAAAATAAAAGAAGTCGCATTGGGCTCAGACACCATTATTAAGGCATCTTCAGATGCATATTTAACGCTCAAAGAATCAGCGATTTCCGATTCAGATGACGCAGATCTTTTATTAGCAATAATCAATGCTATAGCAATGGATCCAATGGATATTATATTTACCATCACTGAAAAAATCGACATCCCTTTTTTTAATATTTTTTTCATTTCACTTCCCACCCCTAACTCTTTTTTTCTTACTGGTGGCATCTCCATTTACTATATTGTTTATTGCTTGCTGAATTGCACTAACTTGCCTTTCTAATTCCTTTATCCTATTCTCTAATTCAGGATTGGGACATTGCTCATATTCAGCCTGTAACAAGGTTATTTGCAGCGTAAGTTGATAACGCGTAGCAACTAATTTTGCCATTCCCAACGATTCCAATCCTGATGCGGCCTCTGCCGTTCCACTTGGTGCCGCTGGTCCAATTAAGGTCATAATCCATTCCCCAACCGATGCACATCCCAGAAAATCTATATCGAATGAATTATTTGACAAATATAAATATAGGTTAACACCCCCATCTTCCTCAATCGCATCTCTGTTTATCCATCTACCACACCACGGATTATACTTGCGAAGCTGATACTCCAGCATGCCCGTCTTGTGGCAAAGCGGCTTTGTGCTGAAACGATGGGTGAAATCGTCAGAGCCGGTCTTTATCAGTTCTCGACCAAAGGCTGAATAGTCGCAGTGAGAAAGAATCTCTCCGCCACCACTGACATATTCCGTTATGTTGCCGTTTGCGTCATAGGCGCAGGTGACGACAGATCCAGCAATCGGCCCCATCGCCTCGCCTCCCTTGCGGATCGAAATGCGCCGTCAGGCACAGTTCGACCTCCCTTTCTTGGAGAAAGAAAAGTTCCTGCAATTTATGGCCAGTTCATGAAACATGATCACCCGAAATTATAACACAATCCAATAAACCGACAGCTTCGACAGTTACGATAAGCCCTGCAATCCGTTCCCCGAACCATTCCGCAACACCACCTCTACAGTTTCCGCCCCACACCGCCAACCGATGCCATATACCGCACCGCCGCAACGGAAACGTGATTTGACGTGGCTGAACTCTCAGAAACATTATCACACGTCGTCTGGCATCCTGCCACTATAGCCAAACACAAGAATC
>JAFXEA010000090.1 GCA_017521065.1 Kiritimatiellia bacterium
CTCCGCGAGTCAAAGTGACCTTGAACCCGGCCTTCCGCAATTCCGACTCAAGCGAAAGCGCCTGTTTCAGGTTGAAATCCTTCTCCTTGAACCCGCGTGGAGAAAGTGCGCCGGAATCCTTGCCGCCATGCCCGGCATCAACCATGACATGGATATCCGAAAGTAGAGTTCCCTTGGGAGGTTTCGCGGCGAATACGGCATTTGTGGGAATGCCCAAATCTTCATAGGGATTGCGCGGCTTGGGCGGCTCAACCTTTACTGCTGATGCATTTACCTTTACTTTCTTCGGCGCAGCAACCGTAAACCGCCGCACAAGCGTATTGGTGCCCTGCACGAACTCAATGGTGTTGGTGCCGGGACTAGTCCTGACCATAGCAAGGAACGCCCCTGTCCTGTAGACGGCGACTTCAACACCATTCAGGTAGAGACGTTCCTTGCGGTTGGTTTCCGTCGCGCCGATCACATATGTGCGATCCGTCACCGGCAGCTTCTGGTTCTCGCCCGGGAACGTGACCAGTATGGATGCGATCAACGCGGCTATCATCGCTTTATCAGGCGAGAGACTTCATGAGCGCGAGAGCGGTGTCGAGAGCCTTCTCGAATTCAGCCTTCTCCTTCGGCCAGCCACATTCGCACGAAACGCCACCCGTGTAGCCGATCTGCTTGAGCGCGTCAAAATACGGTTTGAAAATCTCGGCATCGTCAGGACGCGTGCCGGGGAACTGGCGCGTACCCTTGCAGGCGATGTGGCAGTGCTTGAGGTGGCAACCGGCCTCCACGATGGAACGGGCGCATTCACGGCCACAGATCATGTGGAAAATGTCCGCAAGCTCCTGAAGACGCGGACTGTTCACGTCACGCACAACCTGCATGCCCTGCCAGACATAGTTGAGGATGTTCGATTCATTCGGACGGAGCGGCTCGATGACCATCTGGACAGTCTTGAGATCCTCGACGCGCTTGCAGAGAAGGCGGCAGAACTTGGTGTACTGCGCAACACCGTCCTCGGGTTTCGGACGCTGGTTCCTGTCCCCACAGATGTCACCAGGAACGTTGCGTGCACCGCCGGAACCGAACACAATCGTCTTCACGCCGACTTCCTCTGCGCGGCGCAGAGCCTTTTCGGCATAGTCGAGCGCAGGTGCGAAATCCGCCTTGGGTCCCGTGATACGGAAGGTGCCGGGAAGGAAACCGTTGCAGCTGCGAAGCGGAATCGGAGCGTTAAGGATGAGTTCCTTCTGCTTTTTCCACTCCTCTTCAGAGCAGGTGGGCTTGAGAATGCCGGCGACTGAGGTCTCGAAGAAGTCGTATCCGTGAGCCTTGAGGGTTGCAGCGTCCTTGAGCGGACGGCAAGCGCCGAAGAGAATCTTTCCGCCGCAAGCACCTGCCTTGGCGCAGCACTTCTTCTCTCCGCTCGTAGCACATCCAGCAAGTCCAGCGGCCGCAGCCGTCATGAGAAATTCACGTCTGTTCATTTTGTATTGTCTCCTTTTTTGTTTTGCTGTTAAATCAAGCTGAAAGTGTGACGCCTTCGCCGACATCCTCGCGCACCACCACGCCTGCCGCGATGTACGCGCGAGCTCCGACAGTACGGTGTCCCAGCAAGGTTGCGGCCGGACGCAACATGGCGAAATCTCCCATCTTCGTATCGTGATCGACCCCGGCGCGTGCGCATACGATAGCGAACTTGCCAAGCTCTGCGCCTACCGAAACCACGGCCTGCGGGCCGATAAACACACCATGGCGCATCTCGGCTGTAGGTGCGACATCTGCGGATGGGTCGATGATGACCGGGAAGTCGTGTCCACGCAGACGGCGATAGATGCTCTCGCGCACGGCGTTGTCGCCGATGGCGATATACACAGCAGCGCCCGGATGGTCATGCGAAGCCTTCTCCACGTTTCCGAGAAGCGGATACCCTTCCACGGATCCCGACGCCTTCGTCGGATCGTCATCGGCAAAGCCGAGAATGTTCCACGTCATCTCACGCGCATTGATGCGCTCAAGAGTCCACACAGCCTCACGGCCCCAGCCGCCAGCGCCAACTATCATTATGTCACGAACCACGGAACTCCTCCATTTCTCCACCGCCCTCAAATGCGGCGGGTATCGTCATGAACAGTATCTTGATGTCCATCAGCAGATTGTGCCTGTCGACATACTCTACATCATACGCGAATTTCTGCTGCCATGTGATGGCGTTGCGTCCATGCACCTGGGCCCAACCTGTGATTCCGGGACGCACCTCGTGCCGCCGTGCCTCGAACGCAGAGTAGCGAGGAAGGTATTTCACCGGCAGAGGGCGCGGCCCCACAAGCGACATATGTCCGAGAAGCACATTTATGAGCTGAGGAATCTCATCGAGAGAAAGCCTGCGCAGCCATTTCCCGAGCGGTGTGGCGACAGGTTCGCCGCCATCGACTGACACCATCGTCTTGAACTTCAATACGTTGAACGGCTTGCCGTCCTTTCCCGCCCTCTGCTGGAGAAAGAACACCGGACCACCGTCGAACAGCACAATCGCAATGGCGACAACCGCCATAAGCGGAAGCCAGTATTCGGCGGTCAGAACGACCAATGCTATGTCAAACAGTCTCTTTGCCATTGTTCAATTGCGCATATTGTACCACATATCATGCAATCTCAACGGTTTACGTACACACGCTCCACACGGTTGCCGAACGAACATATTATGTCGTAGGCATGGGTGCCCTTCAATGCCGCCCAGTCGTCCGGCGTTATGGCATATTTGCCTGAACCGCCAAGCGCCGTCACCTCATCGCCGGGATTGACCTCCCCGGCCTTCGACACATCCACCGTTGTATAATCCATCGAAATCCTGCCGATGACAGGACACGGCGCACCGTTTATGAGAACATGGCCGCGATTTGTGAGAGCGAGCGGCAATCCATCTGCATATCCGGCGGAGACCGTCGCTACCCTTGTCGGTTTCGAGAGGCACCATGTGCGGCCATAGCCGAGCGTTGTTCCGGCGGGCAACGTGCGCACCTGCGCGACACGCGTCTTGAGGGTAAGAACCGACTCCAGCTTCAGCGCACGCCTTCCGTTCGGATCGAAACTTCCGTGCAGATTGATGCCTGTCCTCACGATGTTGAAAGGAGGACGCTTCGCCGCCTCGAAATTGTTGATGGCGTCGGATGCGGCTATATGCACCTTGCGGAACGTGATGCCGTCCTTGGAGACTTCATCAAGTATGGACCTGAAAAGCGCAATCTGGTCGTTCGCAAACTCATCGGCGGGATCGTAGGCCGTAGGACAGTGGGAGAATATCCCTTCGCAGTCAATGTTCCTGAGAGCGACCGCCCTGCGGATCGTCCTGACCGCCTCTGAAGCGAGAATGCCAAGACGACCCATCCCTGTGTCGATCTTGAAGTGGACTGTCGCCTTGCGCTTCAATTTTCCGGCGGCCTTGTCGATCAGCTTTGCCGTAGCAATATCGGTCACGGGAAGCGTAACACCCGCCTCCACCATCGGAGCGATCTCATCGGGCAGGATGGATGAAAGGACCTGAACGGGCTTCCCGTAAGAAATCAGCTGAAGAGCCTCGTGCGGCTCCGCAACACCGAAGCCGACACAGTCCGTTCCGGCCAACGCGGCGGCATAGGGCTCAACACCCAGTCCGTACGCATTGGCTTTGAGAACGCAAAGGACTTTCGCCGGCTTTACGGCGTTGGCGATGCGAAGATAGTTCCTGCGCAGGGACTTGAGATTCACCTCAACCCATACACGCCTCTGTAGTTTTTGTCGCATTGCTTCCCGGCCCGAAAACGGCTCAACGCCCTTCCTGCATCTCTTTGACGGACTCGAGGATGGCGTCGGCCATGTACTTGAGCTGCTCGTCGGAGAGACCATAGATCGGAAGATGGGTGAAGCGTCTGTCAAAGACCTCCTCGCAGACCGGGCACGACGCGGCGGCGGCATCTGGATCCAATCCCATCTCCTTGACCGCGGCGAAGCGATAGAGAGGACCGAAGTGCGGAATGTTCGTCACGCCCTTCTCGTCCAGCTTCTGCTTGAGTTTCTGCACGTCGCCGCCCGCCTTCTCGGGATCGATCTGGAGAAGATACAGATGGAATGTGGGATCGATATCCGCATTGCCGAGATCCTGCGGAATGATGGCAGGGTTGCCGCTCAGACGCTCCGTCATGTATGTGGACTCACGGCGGCGTTCGGCAAGGATCTTGTCGTAACGCTTCATCTGCTGGATGAGACCGAGAGCCTGTATCTCCGTGACGGAGGTGTTTGCGCTCATGAACGGACCGTACTTGCCCTTGATGCAGGATACGTCATAGAGCCAGTTCTTGATCTTGTTCGAGAAATCGACGCCAAGGAAGCGGGCGCGGCGCGCCTCCGCCCTGAACTCAGGGATGTTCGTGACGAGGATTCCGCCCTCGCCGAACGATGTGCAGTTCTTGACCTCATGGAAGCTGTATGCACCAAAGTGGCCGATGGTGCCAAGCTTGCGTCCCTTGTAGGAGCCGCCGAAACCGTGCGCCGCATCTTCGAGGACGATGATGTCGTGCTTCTTCGCAAGCTCCATGATCGGATCCATGTCCACAGGATAGCCGCCGATGTGCACGGGCACGATCATCTTCGTCTTGGGCGTGATCTTGCGCGCAACGTCCGCAGGATCCATGTTGAGGGTCTTGGGGTCGATGTCCGCGAACACAAGCTTGGCGCCAGCCCCGAGAGGATACGCCATCGTTGCGATGAACGTGATCGCAGGAACGATGACCTCGTCGCCGGGCTTGATGTCGGCATAGCGGTATGCAACCTCAAACGCACTTGTGCAGTTCGTCACGAAAAGCGAACTGCCTGGAGCGACACCAAGGTACTCGTCCACCATCTTTTCAAGCTCTTCAACCTTTCCGGCGAGCGAAAGCTTGCCGGGGGGCGTCGATATGGCGGAGAGCTTGTGCACTGCGGCATCGACCTCCGCAAGCGCGGCGTCATGCTCTTCCCCCTTGCCCTGCATGAGGAACTTCACGATCTCCATGAGATCCTGCGCATTGTAGTCCTCGCCGACCGCCGCCCACGGTACCTTTGTAGCGCCGGTGTTGTACCTGAAATCTGTCGTTTCTTTGCCCATCGCCTACTTCCTTTCTTTCTGTTGCTTTATTTTGCCTTGAATGCAATCTTCCATGCGAAGGATTCGCCGGACGGCCTGAACTTCACGCGAAGTTCGCTTCCCTTCTGCTCGAACGTTCCCTCTCCCGCCGATTCGCAAACGAACCCGACCGGTGCCCAGATACGAAGCTCGTAGTCTTCGCCGGGGACAGTTTTGGAAACGCCGGAAAGCGACCGGGATGCCGCATCCCACTTTTCGTCCACCACGTCAAACACAGGGCTTGCCACATGGCGGGAGGTGGATACAAGAACAGGCTTAGATCCATCACATTCGCGCATGGACACCACACGGCAGTCTATCGATGGAACCGTTAGCGTGATGCGCTCCTTGACCGAACCGATGAAACGGTTGTTCCAGAAATCGAATGCCACATACTGCTTCTTGGGATTAAGTCCGGCATATGCCGCTTCGCAATCAACCGGGAGGATCTCGTCGAACCAGTTGCAGAAGGAGAACACGCTATAGCCCTTGTCCGAAAGATGCCAGATGTTGGGCATAGGATTCTCGAAGATGTCAACCGGACGCACATTGAGCGATCCATGCGGTGCCATCGTGCGCTTGAGAATGTTCAGACGCTCTTCCGAAAGATTGCCTAGCCAGTCGCTGAAATTGTAGAAGAATCCGGCAACGGAGGTCCAGCTTGCGGTAAGACGCGCCTTGCCGACCGTACGGGAATCGCGAATGTACACCGGATCAGGATCGTTGTACCACACGCGACCATTGAAGAAGTAACGGGTGGAGGAAGGCTCGATGCCAAGCAGCCAGCGGCGCTCCCACGGACCGTTGTCTCCGCCAACACGCATCGCGTCCACCAAACCATAGCTCGGTCCCATGTTACGGAGAGACTGGGCGAGATTGCACCCAAGGATGAATACGTCATCGCCCGCTGCCTCCTTCATGGCGATCACTCCGGCGCGGTAGGCCTCTATGCCCGTTTTGGTCGGATCGTAGAACTGCTGCTTGCCGTAATCATCAGGGGTATGCCCCTCGCGTCCGCCAGCGCCGAGGTTGCACGCCATGGATGTCCCCATGCCGTCGTACTTGATGTACTTGCAGTGCCATTCCTTGCAGATGCGCCTTGTTATGCCCTTGACGTACTCCACAGCCTTCGGGTTCGTCATGTCGAGCGCAGTGCCGCACCAGACAGACTCGTACGGTTTGCCGTCCGGCCCCTTCACGAAAAGGTCCTGCTTATCCTTCCACCATTCGCCCTTCACCTCTCCGGACCAGGGCATATACCAGATTCCGGGTATGATGCCATGAGCGGCAAGATTGTCGAACGTCGCCTGCATACCGGACGGATACGGTCCCTTCGGCGCAACGCGCGTGAAGTTCTTGGCCGGTCCGTTGAGATTGGTTTCGCCATCCTGCCAGAAGTCGTCAATCTGAAAGAAATCAAAGCCCCACTTCTTGAGTTCAAGCTTCTTCACAAGGGCGGCAAACTCGCGTGTGGACTTCTCGTCCCCACCCCAACCATAAGGCTCTTCCGCATACCAGGTGCAGTAGCCAGCAATCTGAGGCTTGAGCTTTATGGAATGCTCGACACGGACTGCGTCCGCATAGGATTCAAGACCTATGCGGCAGTCGTCAAAATATCCGATCACGAACTTTTCCGGCTGAATCTCATCGCCAGCCTTCACAAGGCAGTTTCCGTAATCGAGTGACGGAGTGAAGAAGAGCGAACCCTCCTTCACTCTCGACGAGATCGTGCCGTTCGCCTTGAACGCCGTGAGCCATCCCGCGACGACACCACGGCGCGTACGCGGCTTCACGGCGGCCATGTACATCACGGAACCGTCAACGCGTCCCGGAAGCACGAACTGGAGACCGCCCGACCCCATCGTACGCAGAGAAAACGCATCCCCCAGCTCCGAGGACTGCAACTGGATGGAGGGCAAGGAATACGACTGCTGGCGGCGGTCTGCCGTTGCCGTATCGGGCGCGACCGTAAAATGGACAAACGGGGAATCCTTTGGAAGAGAGACCTCAACACGTCCGCTGTTGATGCGACCGGAAAAGGTCGCGAACGGCGAAGAAGACCCTTTTCTGTATATCTTGTAGGCCGACCTGCCACCGCCTGTCACCTTGAGCCAGCGGTTTTCAAGCGTAGCGGCATCGCCTGCCACAGCAAAAAACGCAACCAGCGAACCAAGCAAAGACATCCTCAGCGGAAAGGCATTTCTCATTGTGGATTCCCCGTCTTTTACATTGATTACTTATTCAGCACACCATCGGCAAAATCCATCATCCATTTCCAGTCGTAAGCGGAGATGCCGTGGTTCTGGGAACGGCGGACATAGCCGAGATCCTTGCCGATGGCGGAAGTGCAGAATTCAGCTGGATATTCGACATCGGGAAGCCCGCTCTTGCCGAGAAACTTCCAGACCGGGCTTGCCGCCTTGACGGAAAGGAACTCGCCCTTGGCATCGAACCACTTGGAGCCGAATCCCTCAACGAGCAATGCGCGAGGGGCGATGCAGGCCACGAACATATGCTGGTCGAACGGCATGGTCTTCCAAGGTTCCTTTGCATACTTGGCGTAAGCACGGCAGTACCAGTGCGTGAATGCGCGGTTCTCGGTGGAGATGTTTTCGCCATAGTCGCGCTTTGCGAGCGGGACGCCGCCGCCGCCGGTCTGGTTCGGGACGCACACCGTAAAGCGCTCATCGCGGGCCGCCGCGATGAATGCCGCCTTTCCGAGACGCGAGCATCCGGTAACAACATTCTTGCGGGCATCAATCTCGGGGATGCGCTCAGCGAGATCGAGACCACGCGAAAGAGCCCATGCCCATGCACCAAGAGCTGTGATGTTGTCGGTGCGGGAATTGTCGCGCTTGCCCCACAATTCGAACACGCCAGTATAGGCGAACGGAAGCTGATTGAATGCAGGATTCTTCTCCGTGGAGGTAGGATCAGGCGACACTTCGCAGTAGCATGCGCTCATGACGGCATAGCCACGCGCAAGAATCGTGCCCAGAGGGAAATCCGTAGGGCTGTTGGGATCCTGCTGTGCGCCACGAGTACGCTCAGCGCTCTTGTTGCCGTCGGTCTTTGGACCAGAGCGCGTCCATCCCTGCTGGACGGGGATGTCCTTGTCGAACACGAGCTCATGGTTTCCGCGATAGTTCAGGAATGAGATGACCGGCACGGGATGCTTGGCAAACTTCGGGATCCAGACGATCCAGTTGATGCATGGACCGGACTTGTCAGCCCTGAACCACATCTTGTACTGGCGGCGGATTGCATAACCATCAACGGTTTCCTTCTCATCCTGAAGCTCCGTAATCAGCGTTTCAGGCTTAGGTGGCTCTTCTCCGTACATCTCCTTGGCGAAGATTCCGAGAATCTCCTTGCGGCGCTCTGCCCAATCCGCAGCGGTCTTGACCTTGCGTCCATCGACGAACGTGAGCGGATCCTCAAGCGTGTACGGCGCAACCTTCGATTCATCATAGTTCGGCGGATCGACAAAGACATCCCGATCCTGCGCAAACACGGTCTCGGCCTGCGCGGCAAAGGTGCATGCCGCCGACGCAAAAGCGAACATCAGTTTTTTCATCTACTTAATCTCCTTACTATTTAAAAGTAAACATATGAAAACAGAGATTATACCATAACGCAGCGGCGGCCAACACAATTGCGTTTTTAGCACAAAAAAGCTTTCAAGAATCACATCGACGTCACAGCATGTCAATGCGCCGCTTTTTACCGTAGAGCCAGAATCCGCCGAACATTACGACAAGAATTCCCGTTCCGATGCAGAACCAAAGTCCGCTGTAGCTCACCATCACGGCATGGTATATCGTCGCCACACTCCAGCCAAGCAGAGTAAGGTAGCCCACGAACACACCTCCATAGAATCTGCCGATCTCGCGGAACACGACACCTGTCGCAGCAAGACACGGGACGTACAGCAGAACAAAAAGAAGGAATGAGAACATCTGATGGACCCCCTTCGGGAAGTGTCTGCGCAGGGAATCTATCGCAGAGTCGTTTTACGCCGTTGCCGTACCGGAGAGTTCCTCTTCCGCAGATCCCAGCCCAAGCGGATCGATGAATCCGCTAAACCCACCGGAAAGGTTCTCCGGAATCGAAACAAACGCCTTCTTCATCCCGCCAATAAGGGAATAGCTTTCATTTCCGGGCTCCGCAGCCGCAGGTTCGCCACCTTGCGCATCCATCTGTCCGTACAGACCCTTCATCGTTCCGATGAC